>JBOHST010000311.1:0-7817 GCA_050733375.1 Gemmatimonadales bacterium | reverse complement strand
GGCCGCAGCAGCGGCCGACGACACCGCGGCCGCGGCCGCAACAGCCGGTGGTGCAGCCACCGCCTGTGCAACAGCCGGCGGCGGAGGAATGGGGGTACCTGTCGATCAACGCGAACCCGTTCGGTACGGTGTTCATCGACGGGGTCCAGGTCGGCGACACCCCGATCGACCGCCACCGGGTGCGGCCTGGAACGCACACGATTCGCATCGAGAATCCGGGCTACAAGACGATCACGGAGAGAGTGCAGGTCGATCCCGGCAACACGATCCGTAAGACCTACCCATTGGTTCCGGAGGGATGAGGCTGATGCGCCGCACACTGTTCGCGTTGCTCGTGCTGCTCGGGCCCGTGGGGCTCTCCGCGCAGCAGGCCGTCCAGAACGCCATGCTGCAGCGGGCAATCCGTGCGTACGAGGTTCCGGATTTCCAACAGGTGATCATCCTGAGCCGGACGGCGCTGCGGGAGCGACTGACCGCCGCCGAGCGCGCGCGGGCGTACGAGCTGCTGGGGTTCGCGTTCAGCGCGACCAGCCAGCCCGATTCCGCGATTTCGGCGTTCCGCGAGGCGATCCAGCTCGACCCCGACCGCCAGCTCGATCCCCGTCGTGTGTCGCCGCGCATCGCCGGGTACTTCAACGCGGCCCTCGGCCAGGTGCTCGTCGTGCGGCAGCTCAGAGTGGACACCACGCGATTCGTTTCCGGCACCCAGGGCGGGGGAGTCCCCATCCGCTTCACCGTCACCACACCGGCGCGCGTGCGCACCCGCGCGGTGAGCGGCCAGCACTCCCTGGTGATCGATTCGAGCATCGTGGCGGGAACCCTCAACCTCCGCTGGACCGGCTTATTCGCGAGTGGAGATCCGGTCCCGGCCGGCAGGTGGACGATCCTCGTCGAGGCCTGGGGGGCCGGGCAGAACACCTTCTCCGCCTCGCAAGAGGTTCAGGTCACCGTGGGTGCGGTGGACACATTGCCGCACCTGAGCGCGCTGCCCGGCTACACCGCGCTCCCCGAGACCGAGATCCCGCCACAGAGCGGCCGGCCGCTGGGGATCGCGCTGCTCTACACCGGCGTCGCGGGCGCCGGCGCCCTGGCGCTCAACAACGGCGACCTCGGCACTGCCACCGGGCGGGAGATTGGCGTCGTCGCGGCCGCTGCGCTGATCACCGGATTCGTGATGACGTTGAAGAAGCCGGCACCGCGGCCGGCGCTGGGCAACATCCAGTACAACCGGCTGCTGCGGGAGCAGCTGGGCCGCCGCAACACCGAGATCGCGCAGCAGAACGCCCAGTTACGCCGCCAGGTGCAGCTTACCGTCGTGCCTGTTGCCCGGGGGACCCGATGAGACGCGCGATCGTTCTCGCGGGACTGCTGCTCGTCAGTGGCGCCACCGCCCGCGCCCAGACGGTGAGCCTGGGCGTGCACGGCGCGCTCGGTGACTACCGCGAGGTGTCGTCCAATCTCCGCTACCGCGGGTTTGGTGGAGGGCTGTCGCTGTGGCTGCGCGCGTACCGGTTCAGCGCCGAAGCCACCGCCACGCGGGTGAGTTACGATCCGCGGGACGACAACAGTGGGCTGTCGAGCTTCGACGCCACGCAGATCGACGCGCGGGTCGGGTACGATGTCGCCGCCGGGTTCACCGCTGAAGTCGGCTTGCTGCGTCGCACCATCAGCCCCGAGCTCGCCGCCCAGGAAATGGGCGCGGCACGGATCGGCGTGCGCTACTCCAAGTTGATCGGACCCGGAACCACCGTCGCGCTGCGCGGCAACTACCTGGCCGGCGCCAAATTCACCGGCAAAGGTTCGGCGGGCTTGGCGTTCGAGCTCGGGTTGCTCGTCTCGGCCGGACCGGTCAACGGCCGGTACCGTCTGACGGGGGACTACGGCTTCCAGCGCATCGACCGCAAGGTCGGCGGCCAGCCGGTGCCGATCCAGCAGTCGCTGGTGCGGGTGGGGGTGGCGGTCGGATTCTAGCAGGGTGAGGAATCCAAACGGAGAACCATATGCGAGATTCCACCCGGTCCACGGTCCTGTCGCTTGTGAGCTGCTTGGTATGCGCCACCGCCTGCGGCGGTGGCGACGGCGGGACCACGCCCGTTGTCCCGGCCTCCCTCGCGATCGCGGGTGGCGATGCCCAGCTTGCCCCGTTTGGTGATACACTTCCCCAGCCCCTCGCGGTTACAGTAACCGGCTCCGACAGCCGTCCATTTTCGGGTGCGACAGTAGCTTGGGCAGCCGTGCCGGCGGGTGCCGCTTCCTTCCTTTCGCCCACGTCTACCTCTGGCACTGACGGACGTGCCAGCACCGTCGTTGCCCTGGGCTTCACAGCAGGCGCGGTTTCCGTCACCGCCACCGTCACGGGGGTGCCCCCCGCCACTTTCGGCCTTCAGGCGGTCGACCCGTGCGATTACCTGCGGCTCCACACCTTTGGGGGGACGTCGACCGGCGTGCTCGCGACCCGCGACTGCCAGCTGGGCGACGGGTCGTACATCGATTTCTACAGCACGACGAACACTGTCACGCAGTGGTTGCGGATCAGTATGACCTCGGGTTTCGACGCATTCCTGTTCCTAAACGACCTCACCGGCCCGCTGATCGCTTTTTCCGACGATGAGGACAATACGACGACAAACTCCGCCATTCGCATCTTGGCCGCGACTGGCCCCTACGTCATCGGCGCCAATTCGTTCTCGCCAGGTCAGACGGGTCAATACACGATCTCCTCCGCCCCCACGTCAGCTAGCGTCACCAATTGCGTTGATGTCTGGCTGACCCGTGGCGTGCAGACGAACCAGCAGATTGAGGCCACTGATTGCGATCGGAGCGGTTTCTTTATCGATGGCTACCTCCTGGTGCTGCGGGCGGGTCAAGGTGTGACGATCACGCAGTCCTCGACGGCGGTGGATGCGTATCTTGAACTCTTCAATCTCTTCACCAGCACCCTTGTCGCCTTTGATGACGACGGTGGAGGTGGTAGCGACGCCCTGCTCACCTACACGTCGACTGTCACGGATATTTACGTGGTCCTGGCCGAGACTTTCTCAACGGGCGAGACAGGGCCCTACACCCTGAGCGTGTCCGCCGCGCCGCTCACTGCTACCTCGGGAGTGGCGACCATCGCAGGGCCGACGCCGCGAGACCTTGCCGTCAGGATTAAGGGGCCGACGCTCTCATCCCTGCCCGAGTGGTTGGGCGAGGCGATCCGGACACGCGGCAGCAGCCGGCCAGCCAAGCCCCAACCCTAGCGGGAGGCTGCAGCCCGGTCGCTGGGCACGGGAACCGTGAGATCGCCGACGCGCTGGCCGAACAGGCGCGGCAGGTGGCGTACGAGAACGGCACCGCGTTCACGACCGATCCGGCCGAAGGGCTGGCGGCCGAGCAAACTGTGACGCTCGACCGTACGCTCACCACTCTGGCCGCCGGCATCGCATGACCAAGATCACCTACACGTCCGCCAACGTCGATCTGGAGGTGTTCCGCCGCGATTTTGACGCGGCGCTGGCCGGCGTGCGTGCGGCGGCGGGCGGCGAGCACCCCAACATGATCGGAGGCGAGGCGGTGCTGCCGTCGGGCGCCCCGCTCGTGGACGTCACCCCCAACGACACGAGTATGGTGTCAGCGGGTGGATACACTGCGGCGCGCGGGTGGTCGGCCGCCGGGAGGAAATCGGCGATGCGTTGTAGCAGCATCCCGGGATCGACGGCGTGGGGCGCCGGCTCACGCAGGGCGCCCTCGCGCGCGGCCATTACGTCGCGCCGACGGTCGTGCGACTCTCGCTCGACAGCACGCTGTTCCAGCACGAGCTGTTCGTGCCCCTGCTCGCGATCGGTGAAATCGCGAGCTTTGATGCCGCGATCGCGGAGGCCAACCGCGTCGAGTACGGGCTCACCGCCGGCATCTTCACAGGCCGGCAAGGCATGCGCGAGCAAAGCCGGACCGTGACCGCGACATGACCGCCTCCCGCGGCTATCCCCGGATCGTCGTCCCGCCACCCGGTCCCAAGGCGAAGGCCGTGGTGGCGCAGCACGACCAATGGGCGTCCACCTCGTATCCCAAGGGATACCCGCTGGTGATCGCTGGCGGCGAGCGGGCCATGGTCGAGGACGTGGACGGCAACCGCTACCTCGATTTCATGGCCGGGATCGCCGTGACATCCACCGGCTACAACCACCCCAAGGTGGTCGCGGCGGTGCGCGAGGCGGCGGGAAAGTTCCTGCACATCTGCGGCGCCGACTTCTACTTCGAAGGGTTCGCCCGGCTGTGCGAGCGGCTGGCGAAGCTCGCGCCCGGTCCGTGCAAGAAGCGCGTGTTCCTGTCGAATTCCGGGACCGAGGCCGTGGAAGGAGCGATGAAGCTCGCGCGGCATTCGACCGGTCGTGCGGCGTTCGTCGCGTTCAGCGGATCGTTTCACGGCCGTACGTACGGCGCGTTGTCGCTCACGGCGAGCAAGGCCGTCCAGCGATCGGGGTTCGGACCGTTCCTCCCCGAGGTGTATCACGTCCCGTTCGCCGATCCGTACCGCTGCGATTTCTGCCGCGGCGCGGCCGCGTGCACCATGGCGTGCGTGACGAACATCGAAGCGGACCTGTTCGCCAGGCGCCTCGACCCCAGGAACGTCGCGGCCATTGTCGTGGAGCCGGTGCAGGGGGAAGGCGGCTATGTCGTCCCGCCCAAAGGGTTCCTGCCGCAGTTGCGCGCGTTGTGCGACCGCCACGGCATCCTGTTGATCTGTGACGAGGTGCAGTCCGGAGTGGGCCGAACCGGGAAGATGTTCGCGTGCGAGCACGAAGGAGTCGAGCCCGACATCATCGCCGTCGCCAAGGGGCTCGGCTCCGGGATGCCGATCGGCGCCCTCATCGCCAAGGAATCGGTGATGACGTGGGGGCCCGGGGCGCACGGCTCGACCTTCGGGGGCAACCCGGTCTGCTGCGCCGCCGCGCTCGCGACGCTTGATCTCGTCGAAGCCGAGTTCATGGCCAACGCCCGCACCATGGGCGCCCGCCTGCTGGCCGGAGCGCAGCGCCTTGGCGAGAAGCACCAGGCGATCGGCGAGGTGCGCGGCCTTGGCCTGATGATCGGGATCGAATTCGTGAAGGACCGGGCGACGCGCGTACCCTATCCCGAGCTCGTCGGGAAGCTCGAACGGCTGGCGTTCGCCAAGGGTTTGTTGCTCCTGGGGGCTGGAAAAAGCTCGCTGCGCCTCGCACCTCCGCTCGTCGTGGACGAATACGACGTCGATACTGCACTCACAATCATCGATCAGTGTCTGGTCGAGCTTAGCCGATAGCCGATGGCCGACAGCGCTTCCAAAGTCTTGACGATGCAAGAAGCCGTCTCGCGGAACGTGCGCGACGGCGACGCCGTCGTCATCGAAGGATTCACCCACCTCATCTGCTTCGCGGCCGGGCACGAGATCATCCGGCAGCGTCGCCGCGACCTGACTCTTTGTCGCCTCACGCCCGACCTGATCTACGACCAGATGATCGCCGCCGGGTGCGCCCGGAAGCTCGTGTTCTCGTGGGCGGGCAACCCCGGCGTCGGGTCGCTGCATGCGTTCCGGCGCGCCGTAGAAGGCACGGGCGGCTCCCTGGAGCTCGAGGAGTACTCGCACTTCGGCATGGTGGCCCGGTTCTCGGCGGGCGCCGCCCGCCTGCCGTTCTGGCCGCTGCGCGACTACGCCGGTACCGATTTGCCGAGGGCCAACCAGGCGATCCGCACCGTCACCTGTCCGTATACCGGAGAGCGGCTCGCCACCGTCCCCGCGCTGAACCCCGACGTCACCATCGTCCACGCGCAGCGAGCCGACGTGCAGGGCAACACGCAGATCTGGGGACTGCTCGGCGTCCAGAAGGAAGCGGCGTTCGCCTCCAAGCGGGTCATCGTCGTGGTGGAGGAGCTGGTGGACACCGCGGTGATCCGCGCCGACCCGAACCGCACGCTCATTCCGGGAATCGTCGTGTCCGCGGTGGTGGTGGAGCCGTGGGGCGCGCATCCGTCGTACGCGCACGGTTACTACGATCGCGACAACGACTTCTACGTCGCCTGGGAAGCGATCTCGCGCGATGCCGCGCGGCTGGCCGATTACCTCGCCGAGTACGTGTACGGCGTGCCGGATCGGGCCGCGTATCTGGCGAAACACCCCGGCCTGCAGGAGCGCCTCACGGCGAGCCGCCAGGTGAGCGCGGGGGTGAACTACGGGTTCTAGCGCCTACACCCCCGACGAGATGATGGCGTCCGTTGCCGCCCGCGAGCTCGCCGACGGCGAGGTCGTGTTCGTCGGCATCGGGCTTCCCAATCTCGCCTGCAACCTCGCGCGCGCGACGCACGCCCCGAACCTGGTCCTGATCTACGAATCCGGCGCCGTCGGCGCGTCGCCGGCGCGGCTCCCCGTCTCGATCGGCGACCCGGCGCTCGTCACCGGATCGTTGATGGTGTGCGGCATGGCCGACGTGTTTCAGCTGTTCTTACAGAACGGTCGCATCGAGGTCGGGTTTCTGGGCGGCGCGCAGGTGGACCGCTGGGGGAACATCAATACTACGGTGATCGGGGACTACGCGCGGCCCAAGGTCCGGCTCCCCGGCTCGGGCGGCGCTTCGGAGATCGCGGCGCATGCCCATCGCACGCTGGTGATGGCGAAGCTCGACCCGCGCGCGTTTCCCGCGCAGGTGGATTTTCTCACGAGTCCCGGGCATCGCTGCCGCGGCATCCCGCGTCGCGAGTTTGGGCTCCCCGGCGCCGGACCGGTGAAGGTGATCACCGACAAGGCCGTGCTCGAGGTGGACCCCAAAAAGGGCGAGCTCGTGCTCGCGGCGCTCTACCCCGGTGTGCGTCCGGAGGCGGTGCGTGCCGGTGTGGGCTGGGAGCTGCGGACTCGCACGACGCTGCTCGAGCTGCCGCCACCGACCGCGCGCGAGCTGCAGCTGCTGCGGGAGGTGCTGGATCCGCGCAAACTCTACCTGAAGGGCTGAGCGCCACGCGTGGCGGAATCGACCAAGACTCGGGTGACCCGCTGGCGATTCAATTATCTGTTCCCGGCGTTTCGGCGCACGGGAGGACGGATCACCTACATCGCGGACGACTGGCGCGAAGTGCGGGTCGAGCTGCCGCTCACCTGGGCGACCAGGAATTACGTCGGCACGTTATTCGGGGGCAGTCTCTATGCCGCGGCCGACGGGCACCTCATGGTGATGTTGATCAAGCTGCTCGGGCCGGACTACGTGGTCTGGGACAAGGCCGCCACCATTCGCTTCCGGAAGCCGGGTCGGACCACTCTCTACGCGCGCTTCGCGATCGACGAACAGGAAACGACCGCGATCCGGGAGCTGCTCGCACACCAGCCAAAGGTGGATCGACTCTATCAGGTCGATTGGACTGACCGGGCGGGCCTCGTCCACGCGTCCGTGGAAAAGACCATCCATATCCGACGCAAGGAGGCACCGTGATCCGGCCGGTTGGCATCGTGACGCTCATCTGGTTGGCGGCCTCGTTCGGGTCGGCCGCCGGTCAGACCAAATCCCGCGCCCGGGACCTCGGCGTCCCGTTCGACGGCACCCCAGGCCCACTGAACGCCATCACCGACGTCCCCGGAGTGGAAGTCGGTCAGGTGACGCTCGTTTCGGGAAGCGGACCGCTGGTCGTAGGGAAAGGACCGGTGCGGACCGGGGTCACCGCAATTTTGCCGCGGGGCAAGGCATCGGGCGATCCGGTGATGGCCGGATGGTTCACCCTGAACGGCAATGGCGAAATGACCGGCACCACCTGGATCGAGGAGTCCGGCTTCCTCGGCGGGCCGGTGATGATCACCAACACCCACTCGGTCG
>JBOHST010000310.1:0-2721 GCA_050733375.1 Gemmatimonadales bacterium | reverse complement strand
GGCTCGCCGCTGGTGGCGGAGGATCAGGAGGTCTACAGCGAGTACCTGGGGCTGCTCGAGTACAAGCTCTCGCGGCGCGATGAACTCGATCGCCGGATCGGCGAGCTCGCGCTCACCCCGGCGCTGGCTCCGGCCGTGAACCGGCTGCAGTGCTTCCGCGGCGTACAGCGGCACGTGGCGATGGTGTTGACCACCGAAATCGGCGACTGGCGGCGCTTCGCATCGCCGCGGCAACTCATGGCCTACCTGGGGCTGGTTCCCAGGGAGCGCTCCTCCGGCGATCGGGAACGGCGGGGCTCCCTTACCAAGGCGGGCAACAGCCACTGCCGCCATGCGCTCGTCCAGGCGGCGTGGGCCTACCGCTTTCAACCCAAAGTGGGCCTCGCTCTCAAGGCGCGGCAACGAGGCCAGTCAGCCGTCGTGATCGCCCACGCTTGGAAGGCACAGCACCGCCTGCACACGCTCTATCGCCGGCTGGCGTTCCGCACCAAGCCCCAGATCGCCGTCGTCGCGGTGGCCCGGGAGTTGGTCGGGTTTCTGTGGGCCGTGATGCAGGATCAGGAATCCAGCACCCGCGCGGCCGCGTGAGGCGGTTGGCCCATGGGTGTCCGGTGGCACGACAGGAGTACGCTCGCATCCGTTATCGGGTACGCCCGGTGCTCGCACCGCCGCGAAATCCCCGTGCCTAGAACGAGCCAGCTCCCGACGAATCCAATTCTTGCCGCTCCGGTGAGGCGACTCGCTGACCGGCGTATATCAGCAGGATTCATCGTCGAAGCCGCCGCCGGCACCCGTGGCCAACTGCTCGCTCACAGCAGCGCGCTTGACAGACGCCCAGTCATATCAACGGATCGCGCATAAGCTGCGGCCTGCGGCGGCCGCAGACAAGACAGACCTGTTCCCTACCACGCGGCCGCCGCGGGCCGCCAGCTTCATGCGCTGGTTAGGCAGCACGCATGAACCTCCGTAATCATTGGGGTTTCGGTCGGGTGTTCCAGTCGTTCGTTAGTGCTTGGCACGCATCCTTCACGGCGTTCCCGAGCGTCCGCGTTGAGCCACTAGCGATCGCGTCGCCCTCCTTGTTGAACAAAGCAAACTTGTTGTCCTTACGAAGAGCTCCTTTGCCACCTTCGTGATCCAGAAGCAGAATGTAGTCAGCGATATCTTTCCTCAAGGTGACTATGGCCAACGGACACCGCTCACCAAGTGTCTTGATTATCTCGGCTGTTTGAGGCCGGGCGCCACCACTGGACCCGCCCACAGCTCCATCTCGATTAGCGGCAAAACCTCCGGAGGTCTCCCAGGACTGGCTATCGGTAACGTGGACGCGTGGTCGGGGGTCTTGGGGTTCGGTGAGTAGCAGCCCGAAACCGAGAAGGATGTATGGCCAATCGCCTGTGTTCATTGTTGCTCCTGGTAGCAGTAGAGAGAATGCCACGTGCACGGAACGGCCTTTCGGCGAGCGTGCTGCCTAACGGATCGCGCATAAGCTGCGGCCTGCGGCGGCCGCAATCAAGACCGACCCGTTCCCTATCAAGCGGCCGCCGCGGGCCGACAGCTTCATGCGCTGGTTAGGCGGCAGTCGCGTCGCCTCACCGGTGGTCCGTAGGGGGCAGCGGAGGCGGGTTTAATCCCTTTGGCATTGGGCGCAGAAAGCGGAGGACCTGTCTTGGCACACTTGCCTCCTTCAGACGACGTTCAACGTCTGCGAGGGCGCTATTGACCATCACCAACCAACGATCCAGCTCACGATCATAGGCCTTCGCGGTTTCTATGGCTCGGGTACCAAACCACACTTGCTCGCCCCTCGAATCTTCGGACCGCCTGGAATCTATTAAGCGATGAACGTCCGCTGCGTACCGGCCCAGAACTGTTACACCGTCAGACATGTTGCTCAGTGCCTGCTGCGTATTGTCGTCGGAATGTTCGTCAGTCAACCAGAAATCGAGACTCTGAAGCAGGCCAAGGTAGCTAGGCGTGATAGTTGGAGGGTTGGGAACGGTATCGTCGGGAGGAGGTTCATCGGATCTCCAGTTCCACTTGCGAGTGAACTCAGCGAGACGTCGTAGCTCGCTCCTGAGAAGACGGAGTTGGCTACGGTTCTTGCTTCGGCTCCGGATCTAGTCAATGATGAGAACCTGAGCAGATCCGAGAGCATAGCCGCCATGTGCTGCCCAGAAACCGTTTGCCATGACGCAGGCCGTGGGGTTGGGTGTATTCGCGACTGCCGCCTAACGGATCGCGCATAAGCTGCGAGCTGCGGGCGCCGCAGACAAGATAGAGAACTCCCATTGGGCATTCCGCCGGAAGCGGCGGCCGCAGGCCGACAGCTTCATGCGCTGGTTAGGCGGCATCCTTACCTTCTGGCGATCGTGCGCAGGAGGTATCGAATGCCAGAATCACCGAGCCAGAAGCCCAGGATGAAGCCTACTCCCGCGCCGGCGACCGACCCCCACATCACGGTGCTGATTGCCGCATCAGACGGAAGGCGCCGGACCAGAAGGATGAACGTAGCAAGGGCCCCAAGAATTGCCCCGAATATGCCGGCGAGTAGACGAGTGAGAAGATCTCTTTCGGGCCAGGGCATGGATGCCGCCTAACGAAACGCGCATAAGCTGCGGCGCCCTGAACGTACACTAAACAACGGGTGAACTCGCGCCGCCAGCTTCATGCGCTGGTTAGATGGCCGCCACACTTCTCTCACCCCGACAGAGCTTACCA
>JBOHST010000309.1:0-3537 GCA_050733375.1 Gemmatimonadales bacterium | reverse complement strand
GTCTCAGGCCTGATGAACCTGGTGATGCTGCCGATGTGGATTCTCTCCGGGACGTTTTTCTCCTACGCGCGCTTTCCCGAAGCGATGCAACCGCTGGTCCAGGCGCTGCCGCTCACGGCGTTGAACGACGCGCTGCGTGGCGTGATGATCGACGGCGCGTCCCTCACCGGCGTGGCCACGCCGCTCGGTGTGGTCGTGGGCTGGGGCGTGGTGAGTTTTACGGTGGCGTTGAGAATCTTCCGGTGGCGGTGATCTGGACGCCGGCCGTCCTTCAGGGTGTCACGTTGACGGTCCCGTGCATCGTCGGGTGAAACGCGCAGGTGTAGGGGTAGGTGCCCGGCGTATTGAGCTTGACCTTGAACGTCCCGCCGGCAACGCCGCCTCCCCCGTAGGGGTCGCCCCCGCTGGGTGGAGGGAGCGTTCCGCTGTTGAAAACGCCCGGCGTGTCGCTCGTCGCCGTGTGGGACGACGGACCGTTGTTGCTCCAGGTGACTTCGCTGCCCGCCTTGATGGAGACCGTAGCGTTGGTGTAGGAGAAGTCCTGGATCGACACCGATGCGTTGACGCCCCCTGCGCCTCCCCCGCCCCCGCCGCTCCCTCCGTAGTTCGTGGGACTCGAGCCGCCGCAGCCAGTCAGCACCGTCGCAAGCAGGAATGACCAGGAACCGGGACGCATAGTGGAACCCTCCTGTGGGAAGCGCCGAGCCGTCCAGACGGATCCTTCTACCCCGGTGTCGCGTAGTTTCCCTCCCTTGACTCGGGGCGCGGGGACACGCTTACGTGGCAGAAGACTTCCTGGGGAGGTAGCAATGTCCGATACCGTCACGCTGGTCGATTACTACTATGCGCTCGTTCCCGACAAGCCGGGCGAGGGTTCCCGGATCCTCGGAGCGCTGCGCGACGCCGGAGTGAATCTCCTTGCGTTTTCGGGGTTTCCAGAAGGGCGGCGCTCGCAGCTCGATTTCATCGCGTCCGACGGTGCCGCGTTGCTCGCCGTCGCCAAGAGGGCGAAGCTCAAGCTCAGCCGACCGAAGAAGGCGTTCCTGATCAGCGGCGACGACCGTGTCGGCGCCGTGGCGGAAACCTACGCCCGGCTTGCGGCGGCGAAGATCAACGTGACCGCGTTGGACGCGGTGAGTGCCGGGGCCGGGCGCTACGGGGCGATCCTGTGGGTGAAACCGCGCGACGTGAAGAAAGCGGCGGGGGTGCTGGGGTCGTCACCCCACTCTGAGCAACGCCAGCATCTTCTTTAGTATGCCGCCGGTCACGTAATCCAGCGCCTCCCGGAACGCTGCCGCGGTCTGGAACCGCTTCGCCGGGTCGCTCGACACCGCCCGGCGCAAGACCTCCTCGAGCTCCCGGGACACGTCCTCGCGCGCGTCGCGCAACGGCGGCAACGCGTCCGACGTCTGCTTGGCGAGAATGGCCTCCGGCGTGGGGCCCTCGAACGGCGGCTGGCCAAGCAACGCGAAGTAGGCGACGGCGCCGAGCGAATAGAGATCGGCACGCTGGTCCACCCGCTCGCCGAGCAGCTGCTCCGGCGCCGCGAACTGGGGAGTGCCGCTGTGCGAGGACGCGCCGCCAAAACGGTCGCCCCGCAGGGCCAGCGCCAGGCCGAAATCGGTGATGCGCAGCAGACCGTTCGGCTCGAGCAGCATGTTCTCTGGCTTGATGTCGCGGTGCACGAGCCCCAGGCCATGGGCGTGCTCGAGCGCCCCGAGCGCCTCGAACAGCATGCGCACGGTCTTCTGCACGGGAAACGGCCCGTCCTTCTTCGTGAGCTGGGCCACGTTGGCCCCGGGGACCAGCTCCATCACGTACCATTGCAGCCCCGCGCGATTCTGGATGTCGTACACACTCACGATGTTGGGATGGCGCAGCCGCGCCGCGAGCTGGGCCTCGCGGCGGAACCGCTCCATCACGCCGGGATCCGCGGTGAGCTGGGGATGCAGCACCTTGATTGCCACTTCCCGCTCGAGTCCGAGGTCGCGGACGCGATACACGCGACCGAAGCCGCCCGAGCCGATCTTCTCGAGCAGCTCGTAGTCGTCGCCCAACGCGCGCCGCAGCCGGCGCTCGAAGTCTTTCTCGACTGTCACCGGGGCGGCGGCGGGCTCGTGGAAATGCCCGGCATCGCTCACGAAGTCTTCGAGCATTTCGGTGGCGGTCTGATACCGCTCGCCGGGAGCGGAGCGCAGGGCGCGCAGCAACACCCGCTCCACGGCCATGGGGATCGTCGGGCGGACGGTGCGCGGGGCGGCGAGCGCGGCCGGGTCAGGCTCGCGTGCCGTGAGCGCGTAATAGATGATCGCCGCCACGGCGTACAGGTCACTGGCCGGCTCCCCCGGCTCCCGGGCCTGCACCTCCGGCGCCGCGAACGGCGTCGCGTGTGCCGGATCGTCAGCGGGGACGTGGGCCAGACACCAGTTGGCGTAGCGCAGATCGGTGACCACCGCGCGACCCGAGAGCTCGATGATCAGTGTGGTCGGTACGATACGACGCACGATCACGCCCCGCGCGTGCGCGTGCTCGAGTGCGCCGAGCAGGTCCCGCACGAGCGACATCACGCTGGGAATCGGGCGCGGTCCCCGGCGCATCGCCTCGGCCAGACTCTCGCCGTCGATCCAGTTCGTAGTGCGGTAGGAAAACGGGCCGACGTCCCCGGTCTGGTACACGTGACGCACCGCGGGATGATTGAGCGCCGCCAGCGTTTCGTTCTCGCGCAGGAACCAGGCCCGGCCTGGGGAATCGGGGATGAGATGCGCCCGCAGCGCCACGCTGCGCTTCAGGCGGCGGTCCCACGCGCGGTACAACGCGCGCTCGCGCGACAACGCGACCAGGTTGTCGAGCCGGAAATCTGGTTCGAGTGCCGGGGTAAGGCCGGTCAGCAGATCGACGGGAGGAGTATCGGGAGTCACGGGGGTCGAATCTAACGCGGGTGTCCCTCAGCGGGGCGCGTCCACAGGTAACGGCACCGTCACCACCGCCCAGCCCATCGCCGGCGGGCGCGCGTACCGGGCGTCGCGCAGCGTTACGACGACGCCCTCGGGACCCGAGTCCACGGTCGCCGTGAGGAACCGCGCGAATTGGCTGAGGGCGCGCCCGGCCGCTGTCTCCCGCAGCACGTGCTGCACCCGCGGGTCGTCGAGGTGGCGGGGCAGGGCCCAGCCTGGTCCGGCGACCGTATCGCGCGAGGCGACAACCGGCTCCCACGCGAACGGGTGCGCCACCCGTGTCAGCGCGGCCCATTGCGCGTCGGAGCCGAAGCGCGTGACCGCGGCGCGGCGTGTGGCAGCCTTGGCCGACACGCTGGCGCCGCCTTGCGCCCCCGCGTAACAGGCGAGCGTGAGCAGCGCGAGCGCGGACACGCGGCGTCGCGCCGCGACACCGAACCAGTGCCGCACCCAACCGACCGCCCCGATCGCGAGCAGCACTATGCACGCGACGCGGAGCCAGGCGGGAACACCGCCCACGCTCAGCACCGCCCAGGCGATGAAGGTCGCGAGCAGAACTGTGGGCAAGAGGTCCCGCCAGTGT
>JBOHST010000308.1:0-3313 GCA_050733375.1 Gemmatimonadales bacterium | reverse complement strand
TGGAGCTGCGCCGCCGCGTGGGGATGGTGTTCCAGCGCCCCAACCCGTTCCCCAAGTCGGTCTTCGACAACGTCGCCTATGGCCCGCGTACCAACGGTCTCGCGCCCGAGCGGGAGATGGCGGAGCGCGTGGAGCGCGCCCTGCGGAACGCCGCGCTCTGGGACGAGGTGAAGGACCGCCTGGACGAGCCCGGTACCGGACTGTCGGGTGGGCAACAGCAGCGGCTCTGCATCGCCCGGGCGCTCGCCAACGAGCCCGAGGTGCTGCTGATGGACGAGCCGTGCTCGGCGCTCGATCCGATCGCCACCGAGCGGATCGAAGAGCTGATTGTCGAGCTGAAGCGGGACTACACGATCATCATCGTCACCCACAACATGCAACAGGCGTCCCGGGTCTCCGAGTTCACCGGGTTCTTTTACCTCGGCCGCCTGGTCGAATTCGGCGAAACGGCGCAGCTCTTCACGCGGCCCGGGGACGAGCGCACCGAGGCCTACGTCACAGGACGGTTCGGATGAGTCCTCAGCTGGCACACCGCCATTTCCACGACGAGCTCTCGGAGCTCAAGTCCAGGCTGCTCGCCATGTCCGCCGAGGCTCAAACAGCCCTCGCGGCGTCCGTGGAAGCCTTGCTGCAACGCGACTCCACCAAGGCCGCCCAGGTGATCTCGGGCGATCACCGGATCGATGGCTTCGAGCTCGAGATCGAGGAGCTGGTCGTCAAGCTGCTCGCCACGCAGCAGCCGATGGCTCGCGACCTGCGGTTGCTCATGGCCGCGATGAAGATCTCTAACGACCTCGAGCGCGTCGGCGACCACGCGGTGAACATCGCCCAATCCGCCGAACGGCTGCTCGTCAGCCCGCCGATCGTCCCCGAGCCCGAGATCGTGGAGATGGCTCGGCTGGCGCGCCGCATGCTCGCCGATGCGCTCGACGCCTTCGTCCGCGCCGACGGGCAGGCGGGGCGGGCCCTGTGCCGGCGTGATGACCAGGTGGACGGCTTGCACGATTCGGTGTTCCGGATCCTGCTTACCCACATGATGGAATCGCCGCACATCATCAGCGCGGCGATGGAGCTGTTCCTGGTGAGTCGTAACCTCGAGCGGGTGGCGGACCTGGCGACGAACATCGCCGAGGACGTCGTATTCATGGTGGAAGGAAAGACGATCAAACACCACGCGGAGGACGAGGGCGACCGCGGCAAGACGGCCTAGCCCGTCCCGCCGCGTATGCTCATCAGTACTCGTATCCGCCGGGGAGCACCTTCCGTTGCTCCAGGTACTCCCGTTTGGCGAATAGCCGGATGAGGACTAGCCCGGCCACGAAACCGCCGATATGGGCGAGAAATGCCGTGCCGCCCGTTTCCTGACCGCCGAGGGCCGGGAGGCTGCCCAGGATCTGGAGCAGAATCCAGTAGCCCAGCATCACGTACGCGGGGAGCGTGATCCTCGAGAAGTAGATCCCGAGCGCCAGGAGGGCGTGCACTCGAACCCGCGGGTAGAGCAGCAAGTAGCCGCCCAGTACGCCGCTGATCGCCCCCGACGCCCCGACCATCGGGATCGCCGACGTCGGATTGACGGCGATCTGGGCAGCGGCTGCCGCCACGCCGCACACCAGGTAAAACACCGCGAAGCGGCCGTGCCCCATTGCATCTTCGATGTTGTTCCCGAACACCCACAGAAACACCATGTTGCCGATGATGTGCATCCAACCGCCGTGCATGAACATCGAGGACAACACGGTCCAATACTGCGGCCCCGGGTCTACGAGGCAGAACGCCCCCGGTCCCATTTGGATGCCGGAACCCGGAGGGAGGAGCTGCAGAACTTCCCCGGGAATCAGCCCGTAATTACACACGGCCGCCGTCAGCGCCCGCTCGGTCCCCAACCCCTCGAGGAACACCCAGGCGAGGACGTTGAGCGCGACGATGGCGACCGTCACCACGGCCGGGCGGATGGTTGGGTTCTCGTCCCGGAACGGAATCACGCGGCAAATCCTATGGCAAGCCAATCGCTTGCGCAAACTGCCGATTTGGCACCTTTTTTGGGCACGCCGGTTGCTCTTGCGACCGCCGGCGTGGCGTGTGCATCACCTTCACGATAAGGAGCCGGCATCATGGCGGAGAAGATCATCGGGATCGACCTCGGGACGACGAACTCCGTAGTAGCGGTAATGGAGGGCGGCGACCCCGTCGTTATCCCCAATGCGGAGGGCGGCCGGACGACGCCCTCGGTCGTGGCCTTCACCAAGGATGGTGAGCGGTTGGTCGGCCAGGTGGCTAAGCGCCAGGCGGTGACGAACCCGCAGAACACGCTCTTCTCGATCAAGCGGTTCATGGGACGCCGCATCGGTGAAGTCGTCGAAGAGACCAAGCGCGTTCCGTACAAGGTGGTCGCCGGCCAGAACGACCTCGTCGCGGTGGAGATTCAGGGCAAGCGGTACACGCCGCCCGAAATCTCGGCGATGATCCTCCAGAAAATGAAGCAGACCGCCGAAGACTATCTCGGCCACAGGGTCGAGAAGGCGGTCATTACCGTCCCGGCCTACTTCAACGATTCCCAGCGCCAGGCGACCAAGGATGCCGGCAAGATCGCGGGGCTCGACGTAGTCCGCATCATCAACGAGCCCACCGCCTCGGCCCTCGCCTACGGCCTCGACAAGAAGAAGGAAGAGAAGGTGGCGGTGTACGACCTGGGCGGGGGCACCTACGACATCTCGGTCCTCGAGTTGGCCGAAGGCGTGTTCGAGGTCAAGTCGACCAATGGTGATACCCATCTGGGCGGCGACGACTTCGACGCGCGCGTCATGGAGTGGCTGGTCGCGGAATTCAAGCGCGACCAGGGGATCGATCTGTCCAAAGACCCGATGGCGCTGCAGCGGCTCAAGGAAGCCGCCGAGAAGGCCAAGATGGAGCTGTCCACCGTGATGCAGACGGAGATCAACCTCCCGTTCATCACCGCGGACCAGTCCGGGCCCAAGCACCTCAACCTGTCGCTGACGCGCGCGAAGCTGGAGCAGCTGGTGGACGACCTGGTCAAGCGCTCGCTGCCCCCGATGGAGCAGGCGCTCAAGGACGCGGGCCTCAAGCCCGGCGAGGTGGACGAGGTCATCCTGGTAGGCGGTCAGACCCGCATGCCCAAGGTCCAGGAGATCGTCAAGACGTTTTTCGGCAAAGAGCCCCACAAGGGCGTGAACCCCGACGAGGTCGTGGCCATCGGAGCGGCGATCCAGGGAGGCGTCCTCGCCGGTGAAGTGAAAGACGTGTTGCTCCTCGACGTCACTCCGCTCTCGCTCGGCATCGAGACGCTGGGCGGTGT
>JBOHST010000307.1:0-3395 GCA_050733375.1 Gemmatimonadales bacterium | reverse complement strand
CCGGGTCGGGGCGCCCTTCGACTGGTCCACCGCCCGGGTGGACCTGAACGACGAGACGCTGCGCGACGGCCTCCAGTCGCCCTCGGTGAAGGATCCCTCGCTCGAGGTCAAGCGCCGGCTGCTGCACCTCATGGCCGACCTGGGGATCGTTGCCGTGGACATCGGCCTGCCCGGCGCCGGGCCACGCGTGGTGCAGCAGGTGCGCGCGCTCGCGCAGGAAATCCGCGACCACAAACTCCCCATCGCCCCGAACTGCGCCGCCCGCACCGTGATCGCCGACATCGAGCCGGTGGTCCGGATCTCCCAGGAGGTCGGCATCCCGATCGAGGCGGCGACGTTCATCGGGTCCTCGCCGATCCGCCAGTACACCGAGGACTGGACGATCGATCGGATGCTCAAGGCGACCGAGGAGGCCGTGGGCTTCGCGGTGCACCAGGGGCTGCCCGTGATGTACGTGACCGAGGACACGACGCGCGCGCGACCGGAGACGCTGCAGCGGTTGTACGGCGCGGCGATCAACAGCGGCGCGACGCGGATCTGTCTGGCCGACACGGTGGGCCACGCGACACCGGACGGCGTGCGGGCATTGGTCGCCTTCGTCAGGAGGGAAATCGTAGGGAAGAAGCGCGTAAGCATCGATTGGCATGGACATCGGGACCGCGGGATGGGGCTGATCAACTGTCTGGCCGCCATCGAGGCCGGGGTGGACCGGGTGCACGCGACGGCGCTGGGGGTGGGGGAGCGGGTCGGCAACGCGGAGATGGATCTCCTGATCGTGAACCTGAACCTGCTCGGCACGCACCGGGCCGACCTCTCCAAGCTCCCCGAGTACTGCCGCACGGTGGCCGACGCGTTGGGCATCCCGATACCGCTCAACTATCCGGTCATGGGCAGTGATGCGTTCCGCACCGGCACCGGGGTCCATGCCGCCGCGATCATCAAGGCCAAAAAAAAGGGCCACACCTGGCTCGCCGACCGGGTCTACAGCTCCATCCCCGCCGCCGAGCTGGGTCTCGAGCAGGTGATCGAGATCTCGCCTGTCTCAGGACTCTCCAACGTGAAATACTGGCTGCAGAGCCACGGCTACGACCCCGCTGACGAGGCGGCGTGCCAGGCGCTGTTCGACGCCGCGAAGCGGGCGGATCGCACGCTCACCGAGGAGGAGTGTCACCGCCTGTTGCAGCAGGGCGCATGGCGGTAGGGGCATTCGCCGAGCTCGAACGTTCGTACTTCGATCTGCGGTGGCACTTCGATCCCGTCGCAGCCACGCTGGCGGGGCTCACCCTCTACGACGACCGCTTTGGGCGCTACAGCGGGCCCGTGTTGCTGCCACATCTCGCCGCGCTCAAGGCGATCAGCGCGGCGCTCGAGGAATCCACCGCCGGCGACCTCGCCACCGAGATCGATCGCACCGCGCTGCTGAACGAGATTCGGGTCACCATCTGGCAATTCGAAAAGGACCGCCCGCAGGCCAAGAACCCGGAATTCTGGCTGACGCATCTGTTCGGCGGGCTGCACGGGCTGTTGCGGCGCGCCGACCGCGGCTCGGCCCCCAACGCGGCGGCGATGGCGGGTCGCCTCGAGGACGTGCCGGCGCTGCTCGATGATGCGCGCGCGGCGCTGGTCGAGCCGGTGCGCCTGTTTACCGAGACAGCGCTGCAGATGTGCCCGGGCGGCGTGCTGTTGATGCGCGAGATTCGCGCTGCCTACGCCGCCGCGCCCGGCGGTGAGCGGGTCGGCGCCGCCGCCGAACGCGCCGGCGCCGCCCTGGCGGCGTTCGAGCACGACCTGGACCGCTGGACGGAATCGGGGAGCGAGCTCTTCGCGCTGGGCGAAGATGGATTCAACTTCCTGCTCCACTATCAGCACGCCCTGCGCGACACCGCGCCGGAGCTGTGGCGCTACGGGCTACGGCTCAGGGACGAGGTGATCGCCGACCTCGGGCGGATGGCCGAACGCCTCGCCGGGAGCGCCGACTGGCCGGCGTTGGTGGACCGGTTGCGCGGAGACCATCCCACCGCCGAGGGGCTGGTCGCCGCCTACACGCGGGAAATGGAGCGGGCCAGGGAGTTCGTGACGGCCCGCGGCTTGACGGCGATGCCGGTCGTGCCGCTCGACGTGATCGAGACTCCCGAGTTCTTGCGACCGCTCATCCCATTCGCGGCGTACGACAGCCCGGGGCCGTATGCGGCCGAGCCGCGCGGCCTGTTCTACGTGACGGTGCCCGACCCCGCCCTGCCGGCCGCGACTCAAGAACGGGTGCTGCGCGATCACTCCCGCCACGAGATCGCCGCCACCTCGCTGCACGAAGGCTATCCGGGCCACCACCTGCAGCTCGTGCTGGCGCAGTCGCATCGCTCGGAAACGCGAAAGAACGTGTACACCCCGCTCACGCTCGAGGGCTGGGCGCTGTACTGCGAGGAGATGATGGCGGACGAGGGGTTCTACGCCTGCGAGGAGGAGCGCTTTTTCCAGCGCGTACACCTGCTGTGGCGCGCGGAGCGCATCGTGCTCGACGTGGGGCTCCACACGCGGGGGATGACCTTCGACGAGGCGGTCGCCCAGCTCGTGGACGTGGTGCACATGGACCGCGCCAACGCCGAGGCCGAGGTCAGCCGCTACTGCGCCACGCCGGGTTACCAGATCTGCTACGGCATCGGTCGGCGCGAGCTGCTCCAGCTGCGCGATGACTGGCGCGCCGCGCGGGGCGACACCTTCACGCTCCGCGGCTTTCACGATGCCGTGCTCTCCTACGGCGGGCTCCCGGTCGCGCTGATCCGCTGGGGGATGGGGCTCGGTGAGTAGGCTCCCCAGGCCCGTCTGGCTGTTCGGTTTGATTTCGCTGTTCAACGACTTCGCCAGTGAGATGATCTATCCGCTCCTGCCGGCGTTCGTCACCGGCGTGCTGGGCGGTGGCGCGCTGTCGCTCGGGGCGCTGGACGGGGCGGCGGATTTCGCCGCCGCGTTCGTCAAGTACGGGTCCGGGAGACTCGCCGACGAGCCACGCCGCCGCGGCGCCCTCGTCATCCTCGGCTATGCGGTGACGGTGATCGTGCGGCCGGTGATCGCGGTCGCGGGCGCCGCGTGGCAGGTCATCGGATTGCGGGTGACGGACCGGGTGGGGAAGGGGATCCGTACGCCGCCGCGCGACGCGCTCATCGCGGACGTCACCCCGCCCGACCTGCACGGCCGAGCGTTCGGCTTGCAGCGTGGGTTGGACCATGCCGGCGCCGTGCTGGGCCCGCTCGTCGCGTATTGGCTGCTGACATCGCAGTCGCTGGATGTGCGCGGCGTGATCGCGGCGAGCATCGTCCCGGGGATCGTCGTGCTGCTCTTGGCGGTCTGGGCCGTAAGCGACGGCAGGAAACGTGAAGGGACGGTCGGGCGGGGGACGG
>JBOHST010000306.1:0-21603 GCA_050733375.1 Gemmatimonadales bacterium | reverse complement strand
TTCCGCTGGATCGCCGGGTCGACGATGCGGATCGACCCCGATCCGAGCTCGTTGCCGTTGTAGACGGCGTCATAGTGCAACGCGCGACAGGCGAACGGATCGCGATCGAGCTGTGCCACATCCTCGAGATGCGGAGACGTGAACGGATGATGGGCAAACACCGGGCTCCCGGTCTCCGCATCCGCCTCGAACAACGGGAAGTCCACGACCCAACAAAACGCGTGCGCCTGCCGAGGAGTCGGCGCGAGGCGCCGGATGACCTCCTGGCGCACACGATCGAGCACCGGCGAGGTGACGCGGTCCGGGCCGACCGTCATCAGCGCGGCGTCCCCGTCGTTCACGCCGAGCGCGCCGAGGGATTCGGTCGTGAAATGCTTCCCGACCGAGCCGGCGATCTCCGCTCCCGTCCGCTTGACCCACGCGAGCCCGGCGCCGCCCAGCTGCTTTGCCGTTGCGGCGAGTTGATCGACGTCCTTGCGCGACAGCGTTCCGCCACCCTTCACGGCGATGCCGCGCACCCGCCCGCCATCCTGCGTCGCCTGCGCAAAGAACGGCACGCCGAGAGGCCGAACGGCGGCGGTCCAATCGGCGATCGCCAAATCGAAGCGCAAGTCGGGCTTGTCGGTGCCGTAGCGCTCCATCGCCTCGCGCCACGGCAGCCGCGGAAACGGACGGGCGATCGCGTGCCCGGCTTCGTCCCACAGCGCCACGAGCACCGCTTCCACGAAGCCGATCACGTCTTCCTGACCGACGAAGGACGCTTCGATATCGATCTGGGTAAACTCGGGCTGCCGATCGTTGCGCGAGTCCTCGTCGCGGAAACAGCGCGCCAGCTGAAAGTAGCGGTCGAATCCCGCCACCATGAGCAGCTGCTTGTAGATCTGCGGCGACTGCGGCAGGGCGTAGAACTCACCCTGGTGAACGCGCGAGGGCACGAGGTAGTCTCGCGCCCCTTCGGGTGTGGGCTTGGTGAGAATCGGGGTCTCGATTTCGAGGAACCCGAGGTCGCTGAGAGTACGACGCGCGCGCTGCAACAACCGGTGACGCAGTATCAGGTTCGCCTGCAGCTCCGGGCGGCGCAGGTCCAGGTGGCGATGCTTGAGCCGCAGCTCTTCGGCCGGCAGCTCCTCTCCTTTGCCGCGGGCCACCGGAATGGCGGGGGTGTCCGCGGGGCCCACGATCTGGAGGCTCGTCGCGTGCACCTCGACCTCGCCACTGGGGAGCTCGGTGTTGGTCATGTTGGCCGGTCTGGCCACGACGTCGCCTTCGACCACCACGACCGATTCGCCGCTCACCCCCTGCGCCCGGTCCAACACGTCGGGCGGCGCCCAGGCCGGCCCGATGGCCACCTGGACCAGCCCCTCCCGGTCGCGGAGGTCGATGAACACGATCCCGCCCAAATCGCGCCGGCGGTGCACCCATCCACCCAACCGCACCCGCACCCCCACGTGCGCCGCGCGCAGCGCACCACAGTGATGCGTCCGCCAACTGGTCCCGCTCACCGCTCTACGCTCCCTCCGCCTCGAGAATCGCCTTGTGAAACTCCGCCGCCGTGCCCGCCGCGAGGAGTCGCGCGCGCACTCCCTCATGACGCACCAGTCGGGAGATCCGGCTCAACGCCTTCACGTGCGCTCCCGCCATCGCCTCCGGCCCGGCCAGCAGGAAAAACAGCCGTACGGGCTTGCCGTCGATCGTCTCATAGGTCACGGGACTGGGCGAAGTTCCGGCCACGATCGCGAGACCCGCCATCGCCGGCGTACGCCCGTGTGGCACTGCCACCCCATGTCCGATCCCGGTTGGGAACTGCCGCTCCCGCTCCAGGATCGCCGCCAGGACTTCCTCCCCTTGGTTCCCGTCTCCTAGGAAGAGCAGCCCCACCAACTCCCGCAACACCCCCTCCTTGTTGCTTGCCTGAAGGGGGACGCGGATGCGGTCCGGGGTCAGCAGGTCGGTGAGTCGCACGGCGTTCCGTAAGTGGTGTAAACGATTGAATCTAGTTAAGTTGGGTCAACAGCGCTACGGTATTCCTTGAGCCCTGCCACCATGCGGTTTCCTCGCTTCCTGCCACTGCTGGCTCTCGCTGGAGCCGGCTCGACGCTCGCCGCACAGGCGAGCGCCGGCACCGAGCTGTGGCGACTCGCCGCCGTGACCCTTCCGATGCCCGTGGTCCTGGCGACCGGCGCCGCCGCGGCGTTCTGGAACCCGGCGCAACGCGCTGTCGAGGTCGGTCGGCTTGGGGTCGATCTGGTTCAAACACCGCAGGCGGTCGGGGCGACGGGGGTGATCGCCGCACTGCAATTCCCCCTGCGTCGAGTGGGGACGGTGGGCTTCTTGTACGCACGCATGGGAGTTGGCGACCTGGTCCGCACGACCGATAGTCCTGACCCCAGCGGCGAATCGATTCCCTTCTTTTCACAGAGCGGTGCGCTCACCTGGGCGCGAGACGTCGGCCACACTACAGTCGGCGCTCGCGTCACCTATCACGACACCAGGTTCGACGGCGTGCGCCTGAACCGCTGGACGCTCGATGCCGGGTTGGACCAGCACATCGGCGAACGGCTGCGCCTCTCGGCCGCCACGCGGGGCTTCCGTCGATTGGGGAGCGACCCGGGGCAAGACGTGTACGCAGGGATGCAGTACCGTCTCTGGCGTGGAACGTTGTGGCGCGCGACGCCCGGAATGCTGGTGGCGCGTTACGGACTCACCTTCGGGCACCCCGGTGGTGCCGACCAGCAGTTCGGCGCTGGCCTCGACATTGGTGCACCCATCTCACTCGACGTCGTGCTGGCCCGCGAAGCCAGCTACGGGAATGCGACTTGGCGCGGGGCGGCGGGGCTGCGCGTGTCGATCGGGCGCTATCAGCTGTCGTTCGCGCGCGACGGGGGCGTGTCCGATCTGGGCTCCGCGTTCCGCGTCGGACTCGAGGCCCGCCTCAAGTGACTGACCTGCTGTCACTCACCCCCGATGCGGCGCGGCAGGCCCTGGCCGATTGGCTGTCGCAGCGGGGCGAGCCGGGGTACCGGACGCGACAGATCGTGCCGCGTCTGTGGCAGCGGCCGATTCCCGACTGGCGTGGGGCAACCGACCTGCCTGCCCCCTTGCGCACCGCTTTGGGTGACGCCTTCCCGCTCGGCCGCCTCTCGCTCGCGACACACCAGGTGTCGGCGGACGGGACCGAAAAATTCCTTTGGTCCCTGGGCGACGGCGAGGCGATCGAATCGGTGCTTATCCCCGAAGGGAGACGCCGCACGCTCTGTATCTCATCGCAGGTGGGGTGCGCGCTTGGCTGCGTGTTCTGCGCCACTGGGCGGATGGGCTGGCGCCGCAACCTCAGCGCGGCGGAGATTGCCGGGCAGGTCCGCGAAACACAACTGCTCGATCCTGCCAACCGGCCCACCAACGTCGTCTTTATGGGAATGGGCGAGCCGTTGCTCAACTGGGAGGCCGTGGACCTCGCCCTGACGATCCTCAACCATCCCGACGGCTGCGCCATCGGCGCGCGGCACATCACCCTCTCCACGGTGGGCATCCTACCGAGTCTCGCGAAATTCGGAGCGCGTCCCGAGCAGTTTCGGCTCGCCGTGTCGCTGCACGCGCCGACGCCGGAGCTGCGACGCGCCCTGATGCCGATCGAGAAGAAGTACCACCTGGCCGATCTGTTGGACGCGCTGCGCCAGTTCCGGCGACGGGTGACGCTCGAATACGTGCTGATCGCCGGGAAAAACGACTCACTCGAGGCAGCCGACGCTCTCGCCCGGATCGCACGGCCGCTCGCGGCGCACGTCAACCTGCTGCCGCTGCACCCCGGCGGGGCACCCGACCTCACCCCCGGCACCCGGACGCACATGCGTGACTTCGAGCGGCGACTGCGCGGGCACGGCATTGAGACGGTGTTGCGCCGCAGTCGCGGCCTCGACATCAGCGCCGCGTGCGGCCAGCTACGGGTGGAGGTCGAGACGGGGCGAAAAGTCGGTTCCCAGGAGCACGCTCACGTCGAGTAGTTTCGTCGAGTCGGGCCGCAACACCACCCGCCCCACTTTCAAGACGCGCCGGACCTGCTCGCCGGCGGCGACGCTCCCGCGGCGCACGAGGATCCGGGTCGAGTCGATCGGCGCAGTCGGGGCGTTCCCGAACTTCACCACATCGAGGCCCGCCCGGCGCAGCATCCGTGTTCCAGCGCGGGCCAGCCCCGGCTTCCCGCTCGCGTTGAGGACCTCCACCAGGATGCGGGGGTCCTCGTCGCCGGGAATCGCGAAACCGCGCGCACCTTCTCCCCGCTGACACGCGACCAGGGCGACGAGCGCGACGATCAGGCCGACGCGAGCGCGTTCCAGAAGGCCACCGTTTCAGGAGCGAGGCGCCACCCCGACCGCACGATCCACTCGATGCGCCGTCGCGCCACCGCCGACAACACCGCGTCGCGCTCGCCCGGCATGCGCGCCAGGAGTGCGGCCCGGGTGGCGCTGTCGGCGAGGCGGCCCGGCTCGAGATGGTCGGCCAGATAGAGCATCCTTCCGACATCGTCCCAGCCTGCGTACCCCAGCGAGTGGTAGCGCACCGCGTCGAGCAGGCCCTGGTCGCGCTCGCCCTCCATCACGAGGCGATCGGCGCACGCCGGCCCGTGATCCAGGTCGGTCGCGGCGGGGGCGTCGCGCAGCGCGTCATGCAGCCAGGCTGCACGCAACCAACGCTCCCGCTCGGCTGGGGACGCGCGCATGGCCCTCGCCCACGCCCCGATGAGCGTCGCGACGCGCTCGATGTGCGCGCGGCGCTCCGCCGTCACCACCGCCCAGGATGGGAGCATCGTCAGGTGCGGATCGTCGGATCGGCGCCGATCCCATCGCCCAAGACGACATTGTCGATCAGCCGCGTGGGCCCGACCCGCGCGGCCACCACGGCAATGGTCTTCTGCGTCACGCGGTCCATGGGCTTCAGCTCTTCGTCTACCAAGGCCAGGTATTCGGGTTCGACGCCCGGAGCGGAGAGGACGTCCATGCCCTTCTTGTGCAGCGCCGCGGGATCCGCCAGGCCGCTGCGCCACGCGCGCTCGACTTCGCGGAGCGCCCGCGACACGGCGATCGCCGAGCGGCGCTGGTCGGGACTCAGGAAGAGGTTGCGGGAGGAGAGCGCCAAGCCATCCAGCTCGCGCACCGTCGGGGCGATCTCGACGGCGAGCGGAAAGTCGAGGTCGACCACCATGCGGCGCACCAGCACCGCCTGCTGAAAGTCCTTGCGACCAAATACCGCGACGTCCGGCTCCACCATGTGACACAGCTTGGCCACGACGGTCAGCACCCCGGCGAAGTGCGTGGGCCGCGCGGCTCCCTCGAGCGTGGACGCCATCGGCCCCGGATCGAGCCGAACCGACGGTGCCGCGGGGTACATCACCCGGCCGTCGGGGACGAACAAGCAGGTCACGGCGTGGGATTGCGCCAGATCGCGATCGCGGTCGAGATCACGCGGGTACCGCGCGAAGTCCTCGGTGGGCCCGAATTGCAGCGGGTTCACGAAGATGCTCATCACAACGACATCGGCGAGCTCGCGCGCCCGTTCCACCAGGCGTAGGTGACCGTCATGGAGGGAGCCCATGGTCGGCACGAAGGCGACGCGCCGCCCGCGCGATCGCTCGAGGCGCGACCAGGCGCGCATTTCAGAAATCCCGGTAATCTCGTGCACGGCCTACTTCTCGAACGAATGCTCCTTCCCTGGATAGCGTCCCGCCCGCACCTCCGCACTGAACGCCCCCACCGCCGTGCGCACGTCGTCCGCCAGGGACCCGTACCGCTTCACGAATTTCGCGCTGAACCGCTCGTTCAGGCCGAGCATGTCGTGCAGCACCAGGACTTGCCCGTCGCACGTGGGTCCCGCTCCGATCCCGATCGTGGGAATGGCGAGCGATTGCGTGATCTCGGCCGCGAGCGGCGCCGGGACGAGCTCGAGTACGATCGCGAACGCGCCGGCGTCCTCCAAGGCCTTCGCATCGTTCTTCAGTCGCTGTGCCGTAACGTCGTCCCGCCCCTGCACCCGGTATCCGCCCAGCGCATGCACCGACTGCGGCGTGAGACCGATGTGACCCATCACCGGAATTCCGACGTCCACCAAGGCACGCACGGTCGGGGCGATGTGGACCCCACCCTCCACTTTCACGCCGTGGCACCCGGTCTCGGCCAGCACCCGGCCACAATTCCGGATCGCCTCGTCCTTCGAGACCTGGTAGGTGAGAAACGGCATGTCGCACAGCACCATCGCCCGCTCCGTCCCACGACGCACGATCCGCGTGTGGTAGATCATCTGATCGAGCGTCGCCGAGATCGTCGTGTCCGCGGCCGCGAGTACCGTATTCACCGAATCGCCCACCAAGAGGATGTCCACTCCGGCGCCGTCGAGGAGCCGGGCAAACAGCGCGTCGTAGCAGGTAAGCATCACGATGCGCTGCTGCTGCTCCTTCATGCGCAGCAGCTCGTGCGTCGTCACCGGCCGGGGGGGCGAGGCCTCAGCCATGCATCGTGGGGAGCAGTGCGTCGAGCTGCGCGACTTCCCGTTGCCAAAAGTCCCGGGCGTCGAGCTGCGGGTGAGGCAAGGTGAGTCCCGGCGAGTCCACCACCCGGTCCCCGAAGCGGACGATGTCGAGATCCAGCGTGCGCGGCCCCCAGCGCACCCCGCGCTCGCGCCCGCGCTCCTGCTCGATCAGCTGGGCGTGGCGCAACAGTTCCTCCGGCGCGAGCGTCGTCTCGAGCAGCACCATCTGGTTGAGGTAGGCGCCCTGCGGCACGGGACCGAGCGGCGCCGTCTCCTCGATCACAGACGCCGCCACGAGCGCCGTTCCGGGCAGCGCCGCCAGCCGCATCCGGGCATGCGCCAAGTGCCCGGCCCGGTCGCCCAGGTTCGATCCCAGCGCTACGTAGACCCGCTCGGACTGCGCCATGGCGTCAATGGTAGCGCGCTAATCGAGGCTGGCAAAGCCGCGCGTCAGGTCGCGCAGCCGGGAGGCCACCTCCTCGAGATCCCGCGTTGCCCGTTCGAGATCCCCGAGGCCGGTAGCCGCCTCGCCGGCGCGAGCGGTGACCCCTTCCGCTTCGGCGCGGTTCTGCAGCGAGATCGCCGCCACGGCGCTGATGCGCTGGCGCAGCTGACCGAACGCTTCGTCCTGCTCCCCGGCCGCCGCGGCAATGCGCTGGGCGTGCGAGGTCGCCTCGGCCGTCGCCTGCACGATCGCGTCCAGGGCCCCGAGCGCGTCCGATGACAGCTCCTCGACCCCCGCCACATTCACCTGCCCGCGGCGCATCTGCTCGACGACCTCACCCACCTGGCGGTGGATGTCCAACACGAGCTCGCCCGCTTCGGCCGCCGCCGTCGCGCTTTGCTCCGCGAGGTGCCGCACTTCATCCGCCACGACGGCGAACCCCTTGCCGTGCTTTCCGGCCCGCGCGGCTTCGATCGCGGCGTTGAGCGCCAGCAAGTTCGTCATGTCGGAGAATTCGCGGATCGACGCGATGAACCCGGTGATCCGCCGGCTCATCGCGCCCAGCTGTTGGACCTTCCCGGAGCTCTCCCCCACGAACGCCTTCAGCGCCACCAACCGCTCCACCGCATCCCGGATCCGCTCGCGATTACGATTGGCCACGTCGCTCGCGGTCGTGGACGCCAGCGCCGCCTCGGCGCCGTCTTCGACCACCTGCCGCGACACACGCGCCAGCGTGTCGGTGGCCTCGAGCCCGCCCATCACTTCGGCCTCCTCGGAGCTCGCGGCGCTGCGGATCGTCGTCGTGGACACGGCGACCGCCTGCGACACGCCGCGCAGCGACGCGGCCGCCTGGCCGATCGTCGCCAGCTGGCGCGTCATCCGATCGAGCGTCTGCACGATCGGGCGCCGCAGGTCGTTGATGTGGATCGCCGTGGCCAGCTGGTTCGCGAACGTCGCGATCGTGACAATGTCCTTGCGACGGTACGCCCGCCGCTTGTGATGCTCCAGCTCGAGCGTGCCGATGACCGTCTCGCCGAAGCGGAGCGGCACGAGCACCAGGCTCTGCACGTACTCGGGCACATCCGCCACGCGCTTATCGCGCATGACGTCGTTGATCACGATCGTCTCCCCGTTGGCGACCGCCTGGGCGCGCAACGCCGCCACGTCGGGGGTGGGCTCGGTGCGCTCCGGTCGACCGATCGCGCTGCGGTACGCCAGGTGCATGCCGGCGTCGGCCCGACGGTAGATCCGCAAGTCGCCCCAGTCCACCAACCGGTGCGCCAGCCGCTCGATGCGTTGGAACGAAT
Organism: Gemmatimonadales bacterium; assembly: GCA_050733375.1. GTDB lineage: Bacteria > Gemmatimonadota > Gemmatimonadetes > Gemmatimonadales > GWC2-71-9 > DASTHG01. Next base: position 13,332 of record JBOHST010000306.1, on the reverse strand, counting down.
CGTGGAGACTGATGTTACTCGTGATCACCGACTCGATCGCATGGATCTTGTTCAACTCCTCCGCTGAGATCGCCTCCTCGAGCATTTGCTTGAGGAGCTGGCCCAGGGCTCCCAGCGCCGCCGCCACGAACAGCCACGTGACCGGCGGCCACGACAACACGGCACTCACGACCGTGGTCACCGCCCCGATCGTGCCGAAATAGGCAATCACTTCGTAGCGGATGATCAGCAGCTGCTCGGTGTGCTCGAGCTTCTCGCGCACCAGCAAACTGACATAGAACAGCAGCCGCCCGAAGATGAAGTACGCGAGCGCGAAAAAGAACAACGCCGGAATCGTGTCTACCTGCAGCCCGGGATACGCGACGCCGGAGACGCTGAGGATCCCCGCGTAGGCCCCGTAAGCGGCGATCAGGGTGATCGCCTCGCGACCGAAATTGATGACCGCCGCCCACAACGGTTTGCGCAGCCACACCCAATCGGCGAGCAGGGTCCCGCCCGCCACCGCGATCAGCGTCGCCGGCACGCCCACGAGCAGGCTGCCCGCGAGACACACGAGCCCCGTCTGATTCAAGTAGGAGTATTTCGACAGTCGCACAGACTGGCCGCGCAGCCAGACGCAGGCGGCGAACATGACGAGGATCTCGAGCCATTGGTTCGTCCAGCGTGAGTCGGCGATCAGCGCCCCGACAAACAACCCGAGGCCGCCCGCGGCGAGCACGCGCCCGTAGTGCTGCACGAAGCGCTGGAAGTTCACGCCGCCCCCCGTACCCGCAGCGCCCCGACGATCCCTGCCAGCAACCGCTCGGCCGCCGCGAGGCCGCCGGCCCCCAGCGCCTCCACCAGCGCGCTCCCCACCACCACGCCGTCCGCATGGCGCGCCGCGGCGGCGGCTTGATCAGGCGTGCCGATGCCGAATCCGACGACGACGGGGAGCGTGGTGACCGCGCGCACGCGACGCAGCTGCCGCTCGAGGTCCGGCGGCGTGTCGGCCCGTGGTCCCGTCACCCCGAGGCGCGAGATGAGGTAGACGAACCCGCTCGCCCCGGTGAGGGCCGTGCGCATCCGGTCGTCGGGGGTGGTGGGAGCTACCAGGCGGATCAGATCGAGCGGGCTGGCCGCCACGGCGTCCTCGATGTCGGGCGCCGCGCCCGCGGGGAGATCGGTGCACAACAGCCCCGCCACGCCCGCCCGTTCCGCATCCGCGAGAAAGCGGTTGACGCCGTAGGCGAGCATGGGATTGAGATACGTCATGAGCACCACCGGCACGCCGAGCGCGGCCTCCCGCACCAGCTCGAACACGCCGCCGACCGTCATCCCTCGCTCCAGCACGGTCTGGGAGGCGTGTTGAATGGTGAGTCCATCGGCGAGCGGATCGCTGAAGGGGATGCCCACCTCGACGACGTCGGCGCCCATCCGCTCGGCAAGCTGGAGCGCCTCGCGGCAGCCGACGGCGGTGGGCCACGCGGCCGTCACGAACGGGATCAGGGCCGTGCGGCGTGCAGCCCGTGCGGCCGCGAAGGCGCGGGCAATCGCGCGGTCACACAAAGTAGTCGCTGACCTTGATCCCGTACTTTTCTGGGTCGGTGACTTTGACGATCGTGCGTGGAAAGCCGCCCTGCTCATCGCGCTGGGCAAGATCCGCGAGCTCCCCGGGGTGCAGGATCGCACCGTCCGGCGTCGCCACGACGCGGACCACGGGTCGATGGACCTGGCTCACGTCGGTGTTCGCCGCGTGCACGATCGCTACTTCGTACGTATCGAGGATGACGCAGGTGCCCACCGGGTAGACGCCGATGAGGTTGATGAACGCTTTCACGACGACGGGATCGTAGCCGCGCCGAGGATTCTCCCACATTTCCCTCAGGACCTGGTCGGGTTGAATCGGGACCGTCTGGTAGATGCGTCGGCTGGTAGCGGCGTCGAATCCATCCGACACGGCGATGACTTTCGAGAAGATCGACAGGCTCCGAGGCCGGATCGATTTGGGGTACCCGGTGAGATCCGTCTTCATATGGTGCTCGAACGCCACGATCATCCCGCGGTACGGGATCTCACCGTAGCCGCGCAGCCCGAACAAGGTGAGCACGCCGAGCCAGGGGTGTGCCTGCAGAATGCGCCACTCCTCCTCGGTGAGCCCACCTTCCTTGTTGAGCACTTCGAGCGGCACGCGCGACTTGCCGACGTCGTGGAACAACGCCGCCATACCGAGGTCGTACAGTTGCAGCTTGCTGAGTCCCAGCTTGCGGCCCAGCGCCACCGAGAAGATGCACACGTTCACCGAGTGGGTGAAGGTGTACTCGTCATAATCCCGCAGCGTCGTGAGCCCGAGCAGCGACGATTCATTGTTCAGCACCTGATCGACGATCGTCTGCACGGCCCGCTTCACGCGCTTCACGTTCGCGGTGCGTCCCATTCGCAGGCTGTTGATGACCTCGCGGGTCACCGCCACGGATCGGGCGTAGGTGCGTTTGGCCGCTTCCTTGGCTCGCTCCGAATCCGCCTGACCCTCATCGGTTTCGACCGGCGGCTCGACGACGATCTGCGCCGCGCTCGCATCGACGAGCTTGGCCTGGATTTCGTACACCTTGTCGGGGCTCACCTCGCGGGCGGCGTGGGCGAGCATCAGCGACACCAGGATCTGCAGTTGGCGCCGGTCCACGCCTTCCTCGAGCCGGATGGTGCCGACACCGCATTGCCGCATGACCGCCAGCACATGAGAGAAGGAGGCGTAGTTCTCGAGGGCGAGGCGGAGCCGGGTCGAGTTCACATAGATGAATTCGCCCTGGAGGCGGAGCTCGAGCTCCGGCTCGATTTCGAGCACGTGTCGGGCCGACGCGTGGAGATCGTCGAGGGCCTTCTGCACCTGCGCGTTCTCGATCGGATACAGTTTGAGCGAGCGCAGGGCCGTGTAGAAGACAACCAGGAATTCCCGGCCGGCGTGGCGCAGGAATCCGTCGGTGGCGCTGACGGTCTCCACGATCGAGGGGCGCCGCGGCGGGAGCGCGTCGGGCGACGGAATCGGCGGCGGGTCGCTCATCGCTCCATCTCGCGCAGTGCTTTGCTCACGGCGTTGCGAACGAGCACTTCCCGGTCCTGCGCGGCGCGCTCGAGCACGGCCCGCGCGTCGGGGCTGCGGATCTTACCGAGCGCCATCGCGGCACAGGCGCGCGTTGCGGCGTCCTCGCGTCGGCCGAGCAGCCCTCTGGGGAGCAAGATCTTCTCGAGCACCGGCACGCCCGCCGTGCCGGCGATGGCGCCGTAGGCCTCGAAGAACGCCATTTTCTCGGTCAGGTCGGCGTGCCGGAGCTTGGCACCGGTCACCGCGCTTTCGATCCGTTGCAGCGCGCCGCGGTGGCCGCGACTGCTGAGGAAGCGCACGCCCGCGACGCGGACGTCCCGGTCGGTGTCCTCCACGGCGCGCTCCAGCATCCGCAACGCGGTCGGGCTGGCGATCGAAGTGAGCGCATCCACGACGGCGACCTTCATGTCACGGTCTCCGTCGTTGAGCAGCTGCTCCATCCCCTCGGGAGCGCCGGCGAGGCGCAACCGCCCGGCGAGGCGGACTATTTCGAGCGCGGTCGCCGCGTCCGGACTCGCCAGCGCCTTGAGCACCTCGCCCGGGTTCTGGGTCGCCAGGCGCTCCGCCGAGCGCTTGACGAGCGACTTCACCCGCTCGTTGGAAAGGCGGGCGACCCATCCGGCGAGCGTCAGCAGCGCCTCGGGCTTGAGCTCCTTGAAGAGATCCCCCAGCTCGTCCTCGGTGGGGTGCACCGTCGCCTCGTCGAGCGACTGCAGCAGCTGCGCCAGGGCATCGGGTTGCGACAACCGCGTCGGGATCGCCAGGAGCGCCGTGCGGTGCTCCGGGATGATCTCCCGGCCGCGCTGCAGCAGGACGCCCAATTCCCGCAGGATGTAGGCCACAGACTGGAAATCGCCGGACCCAAGGAGATAGGGAATGAAATTCTCGACGATCGAGATCAGCTCGGCCCGCACCGTGCCGTACGTCTGGAGCTCCAGCAAGTCGAACAACATCGACAGGACGTTGTGCCGCAGGTCCTGAGCGTACTCGCGCTCCACTTCGCTCTGCAGGTAGGCGATCTCGTGGTCCTCAAGGAAATAGAGCGTCGTATCGAATTCGTCGACGGAGACCGATTCGCGCTGCGGCGGCGCTTCCTGTTCCACTTGCTGGCGCACGTCCACGGCGGACGGCGTCGGCGCGCCTTGGTCCGCCTCGATCGAAGGCGTGTCGAAGGCGAGCTCGCGGAACGTGTAGGCGAGAAGCTGGAAATCCTCCTGCCACAGCAACGTCAACAGGTCGTCAGCGGCTTCGGCTTGGAGCATGCGCGCCTGGTGCATCACCTGCATGAACCGCACGATTTCCGCCTCTTCAACGCCGGGGCGCAGCGTGACCGAGCGGACGCCATCCTTGAACAGCGTCCAGGCGATGCTCTCGTTCTTCTGGTCGTGACTGTAAACGACGTCCCCTTCCCAACGCAGCTCGACCTCGGCCACGTCCAGGACGAGCTCGTCGGTGGCCTCCCAGATCTTGCGGCAGGCGACGCGCACGTTTTCGATCGCCCGCTGGTACACCGGGTTGTTGGGGAGGTACAGATGGACTGCCCGGAGCGCCTTGCTGACGAGCGTCAGCATCTCCTCGACTTGCGCCGGCGGCAGGGCCAGGTCGGTTCCGCGAGCGTCGCTCACGGGCGAGGCTCCGTCAACTCGGCGACCAGGGCGACGTCCTTGTCTCCCCGGCCACTCAGGTTGATGAGCACGATATCGCCCGGCGTCCAGCGTTGCCCGGCGCGGCGCACCCACGCCACGGCGTGCGCGCTCTCCAGCGCGGGCACGATTCCCTCCAACCGGGCCAGGGCCGCAAATGCCTCCAGTGCCTGATGATCCGTCACCGCCTCATACAATACGCGGCCCGTGTCCTTCAAGAAAGCGTGCTCCGGCCCCACCCCGGGATAGTCCAGTCCTGCCGACACCGAATGCGCCGGCTGCACCTGGCCCTCGGCGTCCTGCAGCAGATAGCTGCGGCTGCCGTGGAACACCCCCGGCCGGCCGCGGGACAACGAAGCGGCATGGCGCCCGGTATCGAGCCCCTCCCCCGCGGCCTCGACGCCCACGAGCTCGACCTCGCGGTCCGCCAGGAACGCCGTGAACATCCCCATGGCGTTCGACCCGCCGCCGACGCACGCAACCACTGTGGTCGGCAACCGCCCGTAGCGCTCGAGTGTCTGCCCGCGCGCCTCGCGACCGATCACCGCTTGAAAGTCGCGCACCAAACGGGGAAACGGGTCCGGTCCCACCACCGAGCCGATGATGTAGTGCGTGTCGGTGACGTTCGAGACCCAATCGCGCAGCGCCTCATTGGTCGCGTCTTTCAGCGTGCGGGTCCCGGATGTCACCGGCACCACGCGGGCACCGAGCAGCTCCATACGGTACACGTTGAGCCGCTGGCGCCGCATGTCCTCCTCGCCCATGTAGACAACGCAGTCCAGCCCGAAGCGCGCGCACACGGTCGCCGTAGCGACGCCATGCTGCCCGGCTCCGGTCTCGGCGATGATGCGGCGCTTCCCCATGCGTTGCGCGAGCAACACCTGGCCAAGGGTGTTGTTGATCTTGTGCGCGCCGGTGTGGTTGAGATCCTCCCGTTTCAGCGCCACCGTGACGCCAGACCCGACTTCGGCTGCCAGGCGCGGCACTTCCGTGAGCGGCGTCGGACGACCCACGTAGTCTCGCCCCAGCTGGCTCAGCTCGGCCCAGAACGCCGCGTCGGCGCACGCGCCCTCGTACACCCGCACCAGCTCTTCGAGCGCCGCCATCAGCGTCTCGGGAACGAACTGCCCGCCGTACGGCCCGAATTCATTTCCCGAGATCGTCATGCGGAGCTCGTCCGTTGGTGACGGGGGACGCCTCCCAGCGCGCGCACCGCAGGGCCGGGGTCGGCCAGGCGTGAGAGCGCCGTTCCCACAAGCACGTGGTCCGCACCCGCCGCCGCCATGCGCTCCACGTCGCTGCGTGTCTCGATCCCACTCTCCGCCACGGCTACCACCACCGGCGGGACCAGTGGCAACAGCCGCTCGGCAGTCGCGAGGTCGACGGCGAAACTGTCCAGGTCGCGGCAGTTGACGCCCACCGCAATGCTCTCCACCGCGAGGGCGGCGTTCAGTTCGGCCGTCGTGTGCACCTCCACCAGCACCCCGAGTTCCATCCGGATCGCCTCGCGGGCCAGGTCGCGCAGGCGGGCGGGCGTCAGAATCCGCGCGATCACCAGCACTGCTGCGGCACCGGCAGCCCGCGCCTCGAGCAGCTGCAGCTCGTCAAGAATGAAGTCCTTGCGCAGCACCGGCAGTTCGACCGACTCGACCACTCGGGCGAGGTCCTCGAGCGACCCGCCAAAATGCGCGTCTTCGGTCAGGACCGAGATCGCCACTGCGTCACCCGCGGCGTAGGCGCGAGCATGCGCCACGGCATCGAGGGCCGTTCCGATCGCCCCCGCGGAAGGCGACCGCCGCTTCACCTCGGCGATCACCCCTACCGAGCCATTCGACCGCCGGCCGCCAAACGGCCGCGGGGACGGAGATTGAGCCGCGCGCCGCTCGAGCTCGCGCGCTGCCGGCCGGAGCCGCTCGACCCGTTCCCGGGCCGCCGCCAGGATACTCCCAAGCCGTTCCGCCGTCACCCTTGCGTTCGGTCAATGTTCGGGTACATTATATTTCGGCTAATTTTCGGGAGACATCATGCCCCTGACCCGTCGCCAGCGCGAGATCCTCGACTACCTGACCGGATACATCGACGATCACGGCTACGCCCCCAGCTTCGAAGAGATCGCCGGGCGATTCCGCTTTCAGTCGCTGGCGACAGTCCACGAGCATCTCACCAACCTCGAGCGCAAGGGTCACATCCGCCGCACCCCCAACGAGAGCCGCGCCATCGAAATCATCCCACCACGCGGCCAAACCGGAGCGACCGAGTTGCCGCTGCTCGGTCTCGTCGCTGCCGGAACGCCGATCGAAACCATCAGTGACGCGACCGACACGATCGCCGTCCCCGACACGCTGCTGCCGCGGCGCGGGCGCAGCTACGTCCTCCGCGTACGCGGTCGCTCGATGATCGACGAGCAGATCAGGGACGGCGACTTCATCGTGGTACACGAACGCGACCACGCCGACAACGGCGAGACCGTGGTCGCCCTGGTCGGCGGTGAGAGCGCCACGGTCAAGAAATACTATCGCGAGCCCGGCGGATGGATCCGGTTGCAGCCGGCCAACGCCGACCTGGCTCCGATGCGAGTCAACGAGCGCGACGTCATCGTCCAGGGCGTCGTGCTCGGCGTCATTCGGAAGTACTAGGGCTCGCCCGGCGCAGCCGCTCGAGCGCCGCGCGCGCGGCGCCCGACTCCAGGGCTGTCCGCGCCCGATCGAGCCCGTCCTCGAGGTTTGAGGTGAGGCCCGCCACGTACACGGCGGCCCCGGCGTTCAACAAGACCGCTGCCCGGCCGGCCGTGTCCTCCTCGAGATCCAGCAAACGTTCCAGCCGGCCCGCGTTATCGCTCGGCTCGCCCCCTCGCAGCGCGTCCACGGCCTCGCACGCTAACCCGTGGAGTTGTGGCGTTATGGTCCACGGTTCCACCCTGCCATTGCGCACTTCCCAGACGTCCGTTTCTCCAACCGGGGAGATTTCGTCCATCCCTACGCGGCCATGCACGACGAGGGCATGGTCAACGCCTAGACGACACAGCGCCTCGGCCATGAGGGGACCGCGCTCGCGGTCGGCCACGCCGATCACCTGCCGTCGCACCCCTGCCGGGTTGGCGAGCGGCCCGAGCAGGTTCATCAACGTGGTCACGCCGAGCTCCTTGCGTACCTGGGCGGCGTGCCGCATTGCGGGATGGAAGGTGGGTGCGAACAGAAACGCCACTCCTGCCTCGCGCAACACGCGCGCCGCGCCAGCCGCGTCCAGCCTCATCGAGACCCCGAGCGCTTCGAGCACGTCGGCAGACCCGCAGCGGGACGTGAATGACCGGTTGCCGTGCTTGGCCACCGTGGCCCCTGCCCCGGCGGCGACCAGCGCCGCCCCAGTGGAGATGTTGAACGTGGTAACGGCACCGCCACCGGTCCCTGCGGTGTCGACCAGGTGTGGGGCGTCTATCTCCACCCGTACCATGGCGTTCCGCATGGCCTGCGCGGCGCCAGCCAGCTCGTCGGCCGTTTCGCCCTTGAGGCGAAGCGCCAGCAAGATTCCACCGATCTGTGCCGGCGTCGCCTCTCCCCGCATCACCGCGCCGAACACGAGCGCGGCGAGGGACTCACTCAGGGATTCGCGGTTTGCGAGGTCGTGGATGGCCCGCTCAAGGGGCGCGGCGGTCAGGTGGGCCATGCGTAGGCAGACGGTTGCGGAAGCTAGCCCGAAAAATCGCCTTTTGTCAAACGGGACAATGGGTTATGCGGCTTGAAAAGGCCCTCCCCCTTTCTCTATCTTTGACTCGTGACGAGCCGGCCCATTCTCGCCGTGGTTCACTACGACGGAGGGCAGTTCGTCGGCTGGCAGCGGCAGTCCGCTGGGCGTACGGTGCAGGCGGAGTTTGAAGCCGTACTGGAACGTCTCACGGGCCGCCGGACTGTGGCGACGGGCGCGGGCCGCACTGACACGGGTGTGCACGCGATTGGTCAGGGTGTGGGGTTTAGCGCTGACCAGCGGTGGCATGCGGATCCGCAGGGGCTGCACCGAGCGCTGAACGCACTGCTGCCCCGCGACATTTGGGTGGAGGACGTGCACGCGATGCGGGCCGGGTTCCACGCACGCAGGAGCGCGACGGCGCGGCGTTACCGCTACGTGATCGGGACGGACGACGCCGGGCGTACGCCGTTCCGGCGGCCGTACGAATGGGCGTTGGGACGTCCGCTTGATTTGGCACGGCTCACCGACGCCGCGCAGCTGCTGCCGGGCGTCCACGAATTCCGCGGGCTCGCGGCCGCGGGCGTAGCCCGGCCCGACTACCGATGCCGTGTGGCGCTCGCCCAGTGGGCGCCGCGAGCGGACGGGACGGGCGTGAGCTTCACGATCGAGTCGGACCGGTTTCTGCACCGGATGGTGCGTTTCGTCGTGGGCACGATGGTCGACATCGGGCTCGGGCGGCGCCCCCTGTCGGATCTTTCCCAGCTGCTCACCGCGACCAACAACCAGGCGGCGAGTCCGCCGGCTCCGCCCCAGGGCCTGTACCTCGAGGCGGTGCGGTACCCCGCCGACCTTTACGCCGAGGCGCACGCATGAAGTTCTTTCTCGACACCGCCAGCCTCAAGGACATCAGCTGGGCCGCGCAGGCGGGACTGATCGATGGCATCACGACGAACCCGTCGTTGCTCGCCAAGCAAGCGGGCGATCTCGACCCCCGCGACGTGCTGAAGGAGATCTGCTCGCTCGTGGAGGGCCCGGTGTCCGCCGAGGTCGTGGCGATCGACACCGAAGGGATGACCAAAGAGGGGAAGGCGTTGGCCAAGATCGCCGACAACATCGTGGTGAAGATCCCGATGCTGGAAGAGGGCATGGTGGCGGTGCGACGGCTCACGGCGGAGGGCATCCGCACCAACGTGACACTGTGCTTTTCGAGCGTGCAGTGCCTGATCGCCGCGAAGGCGGGCGCGACCTACGTGAGCCCGTTCATCGGCCGGCTCGACGACGTCGGCCAGGAAGGGATGGACGTGATTCGCGAGGCGCGGCAAATCTTCGACAACTACGCGATCGCGACACAGATCCTTGCGGCCTCGATGCGACACCCGCGCCACGTGGTCGAAGCCGCGATGATCGGCGCCGATGTGGCAACGCTTCCCCCGGAGGTGCTGCGCAAGCTGCTGCTGCACCCGCTCACCGATCGCGGTCTGGATCAGTTCCTCGCCGACTGGAGCAAACTCGCGGCGCGCGCCAAGGCCGCCGTGTGAGCTGGGAATCGCCGCTCTCGTCCCGCTACGCCTCACCTGCGATGCAGGCGCTCTGGAGCGAGCGGCGCCGCATCGGGCTGTGGCGCCGGCTGTGGCTGGCGCTGATGGAGGGCGAGCGCGAGCTCGGACTCGAGATTCCGTCCGACGCCATTGAGCAGCTGCGGGCGCTCCTCGACGACGCCGACTTGGCCCGCGCGTCGGAGCTCGAGAAGCGTTTGCGTCACGACGTCATGGCCCACATTCACGCCCTCGGGGAACAGGCCCCGGCCGCCCGACCGTTCCTGCACCTGGGCGCCACCAGCGCGTACGTCACCGACAACGCCGACGTGATCCTGATGCGCGAGGCGTTGACGCTGCTGCTGGGACGCATCGCGGCGGTGCTGATCGCGCTGGGGCACGTGGCGCGGCGCACCCGCGCCCTCCCCTGCCTCGCCTATACGCATTTTCAGCCCGCCCAGCTCACCACCGTCGGCAAGCGTGCTACGCTCTGGATGCAGGAATTCGTGCTCGACGCCGAGGAGCTGCTCCACCGTGTCGACACGCTCCAGTTCCGCGGCGTGAAAGGGACGACCGGCACGCAGGCGAGTTTCTTGGATTTGTTCGACGGCAACCACGACAAGGTTCTCCAGCTCGACGCCCGCGTCGCGGCGAGGCTTGGGTTCTCCCGGGTGTTCGCCGTCACCGGCCAGACCTACTCCCGCAAGCAGGACGCCCAGGTGCTCGCCGCGCTCGCCGGGGTGGCCGCGTCGGCCGCGAAGCTCGCCACCGATCTGCGACTGCTGCAGCACGAGGGGGAGTTGCTGGAGCCGTTCGAAAGCGAGCAGGTCGGCTCGTCCGCCATGCCCTACAAGCGCAACCCGATGCGCGCCGAGCGGATGACGGGCCTAGCGCGGTTCGTCATCGAGCTCGAAGGCAACGGATGGCATACGGCGGCCGAGCAGTGGCTCGAGCGCACGCTCGACGACAGCGCGAACCGGCGTCTGGTGATCCCCGAAGCGTTCCTCGCTAGCGACGCGATGCTGGTGCTGGCGACCAACGTGGCCGCCGGACTCGAGGTGCGCGAAGCAGTGATCCGCCGTCACGTGGAGGACGCGCTCCCCTTCATGGCCACTGAGCGCGTGCTGATGCGCGGCGTGAAAGCCGGTGGTGACCGACAGCGGCTCCACGAGGTGATTCGCAGCCACAGTCTTGCGGTATCGCAGGCGATGACCGAACTGGGGGCGGCAAATGATCTCCTGGCGCGCCTGAGCGCCGATCCCGCCTTTCGCGCGCTGGCGGTCGCCGCTCGACCCGCCGAGCTCGATGCCTCCCAGTACGTGGGACGCGCGCCCCAGCAAGTGGACCACTTCCTCGACGAGGTGCTCCCGATGGTGCTGCGCCGCATTGAGACGGTCGCGCCCGCGGCGAGCGCCGCCGAGGTGCAGGTATGACGACGGCGACCCCGCTCCTCGCGAGTCATCTCCCGCTGCCGTTGCTGCGACGCGGCAAGGTGCGCGAGATGTACGAAGTGGATGCCGCCACTCTGCTCATGGTGGCGAGCGACCGGGTCAGCGCCTTCGACGTGGTCATGCGCGAACCGGTCGCGTTCAAGGGCGCGGTGCTCACCCAGCTCTCGGCCTACTGGCTGCGACACCTGCCGCGGGTCGTGCCGAATCACCTGATCACCGCGGAGGTGGCCGATATCGTAACCCGGGTTCCGGCGCTGGCATCGCACCGAGACACCATCACCGGACGGGCGATGCTGGTGCGGCGCACCACCCCGATCCCATTCGAATGCGTCGTGCGCGGGTACCTCTCCGGCTCGGCCTGGGGCGAGTACCAGAAATCGGGCACGCTCGCCGGCGAGCCGTTGCCCCCTGGCCTGGTCGAAAGCGGCAAACTCGAGCCAGCGCTCTTCTCTCCCGCCACGAAGGCCGAGTCGGGCCATGACGAGAACGTCACGTTTTCCCATGTTGCGCAGACGCTCGGGGCGGCACTCGCGGACACCCTCAAGCAGGCCAGTCTCGCGTTGTACGAGCAGGGCCGCGCCTTCGCCGCCGGGCGGGGCATCATCATCGCCGACACCAAGTTCGAGTTCGGAACCGCCGCCGACGGGTCGCTGGTGTTGATCGACGAAGTGCTCACACCGGACTCGTCCCGCTTCTGGCCCGCGGACCGATACCAGCCGGGGAGGAGTCAGCCGAGCTTCGATAAGCAGCCGCTGCGAGATTTCCTCGCAAACCTCAAGGCGCAGGGGAAGTGGGATGGCAATGACCCACCTCCGCCACTCCCACCGGTCGTGATCGCCGCTACCAGCGCGCGCTACCGCGAAGCCTTCCGGCTGCTGACCGGCCAATCGCTCGAGGTCGGCGCGTGAGGATGGCCCCCGAGGGGTGGCCGTTCATTGCGATCGGTTGGGGCCTCGCGGCGCTCGGGGCGTGGGCGGCACTGCGGTGGGGTGGCTGGTGGTGGGTGCCGGAGATCGTGCTGCTGGCGCTCGCCGTCTGGCTGCTCGTGTTTTTTCGCAATCCCGAGCGGGCTGGGCCGCGCGGCGACGGGGTCGTGATCGCGCCGGCCGACGGCAAGGTCGTGAGCGTGGTGGAAACCGACGAGCCCGCGTATCTCCAGGCTCGCGCCACGCGGATCTCGATCTTCATGAGCGTGTTCGACGTCCATGTCAATCGGTATCCCGTATCCGGGACCGTCGCCTATCGCCACTACCACGCGGGCAAGTTCCTGCACGCCGCCGAGGACAAGGCGAGTCTCGATAACGAGCAAGCGTCGGTGGGCGTAGCCGGACTCCGCGGACCGATCCTGGTGCGGCAGATCGCCGGGCTCATCGCGCGCCGGATCGTGACGGATGCCCGCGTCGGGGACCGCGTCGAGCAGGGGGCGCGGCTCGGCATGATCCGCTTCGGCTCGCGCGTAGACGTCTTGCTGCCCATCGCCACCCATCCCGTGGTCAAGGTTCGCGTCGGCGACCGAGTGGCAGCGGGAGCAACGGTGCTGGCGGAATATGGGAGCCCCCCGTGACCGCTCCGGCGCAGCGGCGCACGGGTGTACGGCGAGTGGTCGTGATCGTGCCGAGTCTGTTCACCCTGTTCAACCTGTTCTTCGGGATCTGGTCGATGACACTGGCGTCGCGCGGCGAGTTTGGCCGCGCCAGCTGGTTCATCGTCTTCGCCGGGATCCTCGACACGCTGGACGGGCGCATCGCGCGGCTCTCGAATACGGGAACCCGCTTCGGCGCGGAGCTGGACAGCCTGGTGGACGTGGTCAGTTTCGGAGTCGCGCCCGCGTACTTGATGTACGAGCTGCATTTCGCCACGGCCGGCGCGGCAGCGTGGATCTTCTGTTATTTCTACGTGATGGGTGCGGCCATACGGCTGGCCCGCTTCAACGTTACGCA
>JBOHST010000305.1:0-27329 GCA_050733375.1 Gemmatimonadales bacterium | reverse complement strand
CTGGGTCATGATCTTCGAGGGTGCCTACAAAGCGGCGTGTGGGGGCTGACTATCGGCCTGCCATCATCAACAGGACGCCGAACACGCGGGGGATGAAGCCTGAGCGGATGACCAGCATCCCGAATGGGAACAGCCAGAGCCCCCAGAAGATGGAGGCCACGGTGATGCCCTGCTCGTGCTGACGGACGAAAAGATACGCCAGGGCATCCAGCTGTGGCTTCTCTAACAACGGACAGGAAATCGGCGTCGTTCTGCCCGGCCTGGTCCAAGCGCCGACGAGGATTCGGCCCGCAGCGAGACTCCCGGCGAACGTCACCTCCGCCGGGGGCACGCGGAACCGCACCGAATCGCCCTCCCGGACGAGCGCATCCACTTCGAGCCCCACCGCGCCCGCATCGGGTGAGTCGAGCCGCACCCGCGTGCCGAATCCGCCGGTGCGGACCCGGAGCACGTGCCGGAGATTCACGGTGCCGCGTACGAGCGTCCCCCGCCACGTGCCGTCGAGGCCGTCGACCACCGGCGCCGCAGAGGGCTGGCCGCGTGTCAGCGTGAGCGGGACCGCCGCTCCCTGCCGGAAGAAGCCCGACCAGGTCCGCGTGGATTCGTTCCAGTCGCCCTCGTAAGTCGCGCCGATCGAGGGAACGGAGAAGGTCAGACGACTCGCGGAGGCGGCCACGTTCGCGAGCGGAATCTTCTGACCCGCACTCTGGTCGATGCTCTCCAGGTCGCCGCCCAGGCCCCCGCCGGAGCCGGCACGAATGGACACCACCAGGGTGAACCGCCCCGCCGGCGTGGCGAGCGCTCCGTGCCAGGCGCCGACGGCGCGATCCTGGGCGTTGAGCGGAGCGGAGGCGAGCGCGACGAGCGCGACAGGGACGAGGGATCACGCGCGCGACCCCGGCGCCCTGCACAGGGCTGCCCGGACGAGGACGAGGAGGAGGGCCGCGCCGAGAAGGCCGGGGGCGAGCGGCCGGGCGACGTCCACCGGCGGGAAGATCCAGGCCAGCGTGTACCCAGCTCCTCCCAGCGTGATGCTCCATCCCGTGAACCGGCGCAGCGCCTGCTCGGCGACGGGGTCGCGGAGGCGCGCGAGGGGGCGGAGCGTCTTCGGCGCCGCGTTCGCGTAGCAGACTACGAAGACGCCCATCAGGATGCCGAACAGCCGCTGCGCCAGCTCGAAGGACAGGCGCTCGGGCGTGAGGAGACCGACCGCCGCCGAGCCTCCGATGAGGACTCCGGCGACGAGGAGGTCGCGCCGGAGGGAAGCGCGCGCGGGTGTCGGTGGCGATGTGGTCATGAGTGGTCCGTGGCCGGCTTGGAGGACGGTCTGGGAGAGCGCTTCCGGGTGACCTGGAGCCCGAACGTCCCGGCGAAGCCGAGGAGCGCTTCTTCGAGCACGGACATCCGGAGGCGGTACGTGATGGAACGGCCGTGCTTGTCCGCGTCGATCAGGCCCGCTTCGGCGAGCACGGCGAAATGGGCCGACATGGTCGGCTTGGAGACGTCGAAATGGTCGGCCAGGTCACCGGCCGTCATCGGCCCCTTCTGGAGCAGCTGGAGCACGCGGCGCCGAGTGGGGTCGGCTAGGGCCCGGAAGACCTTGCTCATGATAGATATTTAGCCAACTATCGAACAAATGTCAAGGCAGGTCCCTCCACAATCTCCGGCACTCCGCGAAGGAGGTTGCCTCCTCCGAACTGACGAAACGTACGTCGTTAGCTCCCTGCCCCTCACGATAGAATCCGCCTGGGCGAAGCTCCGGCTCAACGCTATACCCATTCGTTATTCGGTGAACGGAACGGACAGCCCAGCCATTCTCAAGTTTGGAGCGCATTTCTTATTCGGGAGGGAACAGCTTAAGACCGCGAGTAGACGTTGACGGTCGCAGACTGAGCAAGTCTCACGACCGATCCCGCCACTGTGCCACTTCTGTGTCGCGCTCGGCGCTCTGCGCCAGCGTGCCCTCGTCGTGTGGAATCCACCCGCGGTCGAGGCCGTGCCAGACGTACGCCGCGGAAACGATGCAGACGAGACCGAGGACGATCCACCAGGTGGCTGAGGGGAGGCGCGAAGTGAACGCGGTCCGGTGGGGGGTGGAGGCACGAGAGGCGCCGGACGGAATCGAACCGTCGAATGGAGGTTTTGCAGACCTCTGCCTTACCACTTGGCTACGGCGCCGGAAGGAAAGTAAACTCGCCTGCTGGTTTGGGTTCTGCAAGTCAAACCGCAGAGGTAGGCGATTGCCTGCTCCTAGTGGTGGCGAAAATGGTGGCGGTGAAAATGCAAACGAAACGCATTGCAGTAGACGAACGTTGGGAGCGCTTGCGTGAGCCGGCTCGGGATCGAACCGAGAACCTACCGATTGATAGTTCGGGTCCGGGGCGACGCCACTCAGCTGTCAACTGGTTCGGAAGGTTTCTTTCGCTTGAGATACTGCACGACGGTACCGTAAGGCCCGCCCTCCAGACCGAAGACGATGTGGCTGATGTCCTCGTGGACGCCCAGTTTGCTCGACCATGTGCCGTTTGGTAGCTGCCTCGCTACGTGCCGGGGTTTCCCTTGGGCATCGGCGAAGAGGGCGACCTTCTCAAAGCCGCGTTCGGCCGCGCCATCTGGACACGGCTCGTAGCCAAGCTTGGCGAACGCAGCGATGAAAGCCGGGATCTCTTCCTTCCTAGCTACGTCAGGCGGCCAATAAGCCTCACGATGAGGTCCATGAACAGGCCACCACCATCGGCTTGTGTCGTTGGCAGCCCACGCTACGCAGTTGTATTCCGGACTTTCTGGGCTGGTGAGGAAGAACTGCACGTTCCTGAGGCGAGGAAACTCACGCTGGATCTTTGCCCGGCTCAATCAACGAGCCCTTCTTGGTCCCCCCACCGGATCCATGCTTGGGTCATCGCTCGGAGGTTACCAGCCGCCTCGTCTGGAATAGGATCGACACCCGTGATAGCAGACAAAGCCCAGAACCAATGGTCGGGCCGTGCTGCCAACTCTGCCAGGATGTATGGCAGGGCAGGACGCCCGAGAGCAATGACTCTCTGGTAGGAAGGGCTCAGGACTAGGTCGGTGAGGGACGAGGAGAACCCCCGCTCCTCCCTCCAGGTCGCGGCGAGCTCGGCGAACCGCTGCCAGAGGGGCTGCCGGCTCACGGGTGCCACGGCCTCTCTATGGGCCCGCACCCATTGCTCCTGCACGGAGTTAGATGCCGGCCCCGCCGCGGTAAGGCCCGGTCGGGGTGCGATCTCGAAGCTAGTGAGGGGAGCTGCCAGGGCGCTCATTTGAACAGATCCTTTGCCTTGTCAGTGAGGCTCTTAAAGAAGAAGAGATTCTTCAACTCGCGCAACCTGTCAAAGGCGGGCCAGAGCTTTTCCGCTACGATCGGGAAGGTGCCCAGGCGGAACACATCGATATCGAGGATCAAGGGCACTACCCCCTTCGACACCTCCCCTTCTACGATGGTTTCCGTAATTGTCCCAAAGGCCTCCGCCTCCTCAACGGGAATGACAACTCGGAAGAAGAAGCCCGACAGGCCCTGCGGGAGTCCTGACGCAACCTCCGGGACGGTCAGCAGATACTCCTTGAAATCGTTGAAAGGTAAGGGCAGCTCAAGGCGGTTGATGTACCTGAGGCTGATGCGGGTCACTTTCTCGGGTGTCAAGAGCGTTGCATAGCGGCTCCATAACTCGCGCGCCTCCCTGCTAAAGGTGTCCCAGTCCTGATACGGCTGGAATCGGCTAAAGACAAAGCCTTGCCGCAGCGCTTGGACGGCCTGCTTACCGTCTGCCGACTTAAACAGATAGCCCGTTGGACCGCCTGAGGTCGTCGTTATTTGGGGGGAGTCAGGTTTCAGCTCGACCTGACCGCTCCAGAACATTCGAACCTCTTTCGTTGGGTACTGCCCACTCAGGCGCTCCTGGAATGACGCGAGCTTCTCCTGATCAATCGTGCTGGGAAGGGTAACCGCGACGCCGAGAGCGGCTTCAACTATTGGAGCGTGCTGAAGGTGTTCAGGCTCGGTCATTGCCCAGTATTCAGTGGGGAGGAGTGCGGCCCAAACCGCTTGCAATGTATACCATGTGTCGATCAGGCTGCCAGAACACGGAAATTACTAGGGCAATGGCCTCCTAGGGTTGCCCCTTGGGGGCAGGCAGCACCGAGAACCTCCTGATTAGATGCAATTACAGTCGTGTGACCCGCGTCCTTGCTAGCTCCACCCGCGCCGCCTCCTCCTGATCGTGCTCGCCCAACAGACTCGCCGCCACCTTCGCCGCATCCTCGGCTAAAGAAAGCTTCAGGGGCGCGCTTCATATACCGCATCGCCATCGCCACGGTGGAATGACCAAGGAGCTTCTGTATCCTGGGGATCGGGACCCCCGCCTGCGCTGCATGCACGGCGAACGTATGCCGCAGGTCGTGGATCGTTACCGTACGAAGGTCGGCCGCTCGGGTCGCCCGCGTGAAGACCCGGCGCGCCCACCTGTAGTCGTTGTACGGTTCCGCGAATACCAGATCGTCGGGACCGCAGGGATACCGGGTCAGATGCTCGGCGAGGACCATCGCCAGCGGCTCAGGGATTGGGACGTCGCGCACGCTGCTCGCGTTCTTTAGACGCCTGTCTCCTTCATGCACCCTGATCCGGCGCTCCGATAGCCGCACGTCTGCCCCACGCAAGCCCTGGGCTTCGCCGATTCTTAGCCCGGTAAAGGCAAGCTTCGCGAACAACGGCCACCATTCACGTGGCGAGGTTTGCTCCAAGTCTGCGAGTTCTTCCGCTGATAGCCAGCGCTCACGTCCTGCTGGCTCGCGCTCGCGGCCAAGCTGGAGCGCCGGCACAACCAGATCGCGCTCATCGGCGCACCAGCGACGAAAAGCTGAGAGTGCGCACAGGTCGCGATTGATAGTCGAACCCGCCTTCCCTTCTCTCCGGCGAGCATCCCGAAATGTTGCAATGAACCCCTTGGTGATGTCCGCCAGCGCCGACTCCCTGCCCTTCGGCAGTACACGAAAGAGGCGCTGCCATGACTCGCGATACCGATATGCGGTCCGGGGACTGAACAGTCGGCGAGTTCTCGATGAAAGCGCCGCCGGGCTCTCGAGCCATGCGAGCCATTCATCTACGAGGGGGCCGAGAGCCGGGCTCGCCACCTTGGCGATCCGCTGCTGCAGCGCCGCGGGATCGCGTTGATAGTCTTCGTGGACGTCAGCGAGCCGAAGCTTCCCGTCCGCCAGAAGCCGCAGCACATCGAACCGGCCAGCATCCCGCAGCGCCTGGAGCGTCCGCTCCATCGCGCCCGCGCGGGTCTTGCTGCTCGTGCCGGTGGAGACTTTCATGCGAGGGAGACCCTGCCAACGGATCTCAACGACGTAGCGGCTGCTCTCCGGCCGCCGGTAGATGCTCATTTGGCCCTCCTGCGCGCCTCGATCAGCGCCATGATATCCGAAAGTCGCCAGCGCAGTGTATGCGGTGCGAGCTGGATCGCGAGATGTCCGACCACTTCGTACACGCGTTTGGTGGGGATCGCGAGCAAGCGACCAACTTCGGCCGCTGTCAGCAGCGGCTCGATTCCGCCAGCGGCCGCTGGCGATGCGCCGGTCAAAAGCGTTGGTTGATACTTCCGCTCACGTATGCCCACGTCTGCGCCAATCACTCCTCTACACGAACAGGCGGCGATCTTCGAGTGGGATTCTCTGCTGCCGCATGTACTTCTTGATCTCACTGAGGGGGATCCTCGACACATCCCGTCCAGCGCCCGGGACGCCGGCGCGCTGCCTAACGTCCCGGAGCACTTTCGCTCGTACCAACGTGTTGATCCACATACGGCTGACTCCGATGATCCAGCCCGCCTCGATCTGCGACACCAGACCGATGGGCCGGACATGGCGTATCAATCGTTCCCCGTAAGGCGTAGTCCGAATCAGAGTCGCACCCGGATTGGGACGTTCCCGATCCCAGTGCACTTCGACATTCGGTTGTGGGTAGGACATTTACGTACCATGTAAAGTATACATCTTATGTAAAGCCTACCAGTTCTGGACGCAACCCCCTCAGGCGTCAACCCGATGGATCATCAGAGCTAATCGGCGGCGGGGCAGGACCCAACATCCTGTCGCGTCTTGAGTTCGGGCGGCGACGCCGGCCGGAACTCTCCTGACCGGTGCGCATAAGAGCACTCGAGCGGCGTCCGGATTTCGTTTCCCATGGAGTTCCTAGAAGGCGTTGCACCGTTACAGCCGTCTTCAGGCTGCCGTTCAACCTGCGGTTCAACCTGCCGTTCAGACTGGCGTTCAGACTGGTTTTTCAGACTCGATTCCGGGCGTGCACTCCAGATTGGGTGCCGAACGGCACGCCGAACGGTACGCAAGCGGCACGCCGAGCAGCAAGCCGAGCAGCATGCCGAGCACCATGCCGAACTATCACCGAGCGGATCGAGGGTGTTTCTACCGGGGCTTCTGGAGTTCTCTACCGGTTCTCTACCGGCGATTGACCGACGTCTCTACTGGGCGCTTCTACAAGGTTCTTCGACGCAGTTCTGCAGTTCTTCGTGCTTCGCGTTCGCAGAAAACGAAACGCCTGTAAGCGACACACGAGAAGCGCGACACCATTGAAGCACTACTCCTTCACCGCCGCGAAGGCACGCCGCGCGGCAGCCTCGGTCAAATCGAGCTCGGCCGGCCCGTGGGCCGCCGAAAGAAACGCCGCTTCGAACTGAGACGGGACCCAGTAGACGCCCTCAGCGAGCATCGCCACGAAGAACCGAGCGAACCGCGCGGTGTCCGACGCCCGCGCGCTCGCCCAGTCGGTCACGGGCGCGGACGTAAAGAAGGCGGTCAGCATCGCCCCCGCCCGGTTCACCACGAGCGGCACGCGGGCGGCGCGCCCCGCCGCGGCGAGCCGGTCGGCGAGCTGCTCCGTCGCCCGATCGATCCCCTCCCAGACCCCCGGCCGCGCGAGCTCCGTGAGCGTCGCGATCCCAGCCGTCATGGCGAGGGGATTGCCGGACAGGGTGCCGGCCTGATACACGGGTCCGGCCGGCGCGATCAGCTCCATGATCTCGCGCCGGCCGCCGTAGGCCCCCACCGGCACCCCGCCGCCGATCACCTTGCCCAGCGTCGTGAGGTCGGGGACGATTCTCGTGAGCCCCTGCACACCTCCGGGATGCACCCGGAACCCGGTCATCACCTCGTCGAAGATCAGCAGCGCGCCGTGCGCGCTTGTGTCGGCGCGCAGCCCTTCGAGAAAGCCTTCGCGCGGCGGCACCACCCCCATGTTTCCCGCCACCGGCTCGACGATGACCGCCGCGATCTCCCGCGGGTCGGCTTCGAACAGCCGCTCCACGGCGGCCAGATCGTTGTAGGGAGCCACCAGCGTGTCGGCGACCGTCGCAACCGGCACGCCCGGCGAGTCTGGCAGCCCCAGCGTCGCGACCCCGGAGCCTGCCTTGACGAGCAGCAGGTCGGCGTGCCCGTGGTAGCAGCCCTCGAACTTGACGATCTTGGCCCGCTGGGTATAGGCCCGGGCGAGTCGCAGCGCACTCATCGTGGCCTCGGTGCCTGAGTTCACGAACCGCAGCTTCTCCAGGTTCGGCAGGAACTGCCGGACGAGCCGGGCGAGCTCGAGCTCGAGCGGGGTCGGGGCGCCGAAACTGGTGCCGAGCCCCACGGCGCGACGGAGAGCCTCGACGACTGCGGGATGCGCGTGACCCAGGATCAGCGGACCCCACGACAGCATGTAGTCCACATAGCGTCGCCCATCCACGTCTTGGAGGTAGGCGCCCGAGCCCTGCGCGATGAAGAGCGGCTCCCCGCCCACCGCTCGGAAGGCGCGGACGGGTGAATTCACACCGCCGGGGAACAGGGAAACGGCCTCGCGGAACAGCGCGGCGGAGCGGGGGGAGCCGGTCACGCGGCGGCTCCCACCGCGCCGAGAACGGTCTCGGCGGCCGCCCAACCAGAGCTGATGCAGTCGGGAATCCCGACGCCCCGATAGGAAGCCCCCGCCAGCAGCAGTCCCGGGTGGCTCGCCAGGAGCCGGGCGATCCGCTCGAGCCGCGCCGGGTGGCCGACCACGTACTGGGGCATCGAGTTGCGCCAGCGGAACACGCGGGTGAACGCCGGCGCGGCCGTCACGCCGAACAACTGCGCGAGCTCGGCGCGGGCCATGTCGACGAGGGCCCCATCCGGTCCGTCGACCACGTCTTCGTGGCCCGCGCGCCCGATGAAGAAACGGATGAGGACGCCCCCCGCCGGCACGCGGTCGGGGAACTTGTTCGACGTCCACGTGCACGCCACCACCGGCCCGCCTTCAGCGCGCGGCGACAGGTACCCGTACCCGTCGAACGGGTATGAGACGGCGGAGGACGGGAACGCCAGGGAGACAGTGGCTGTCGAGACGAACGGGATCTCCTGAAGTTCCCGGGCGAGGTCCGCGTCCAGCCCGCGCACCAGGCGCGCACTGGCAAACGCGGGCGTGGCGAGGAGCACGCTGCCCGCCGCGATCGTTGACCCGTCCTCGAGGTGCACGCGATGCCCGGCGTCGTGCCGCTCCGCTGCGCTGATCGCGGTCCCGCACCGTACCGCCTCCGCCGGGAGGCGGCGCGTGATGGCCTCGACCAGCTCGGCGAGCCCGCCGGCTGGCGTCACGAACCCGGGGGGCCCGCCCCCCGGCTCAGCGCCGGCCTGTCGCCGGCTCATCGCCCGCAGAATGCTGCCGTGGCCGCGCTCCAGGCTCACGAGCTGCGGGAAGGTGGCGACGAGGGAAAGCTCGGCGCCGTCCCCGGCGTAGATCCCGGACAGCAGCGGTTCGACCAGCCAGTCGTACGCATCACGGCCAAACCGCCGGGTGACGAACTGGGAAATGCTCTCCTCGTCCCCGCTCCGGCGCGCGGGAACCAGCGCCTCGAGCCCGGCGCGCAGCCGGCCGAGCGGCGACAGGATGCGGGTCGTCAGCAGCGGCGTCAGGCGGGACGGCACGAGCCCGGTGATGCCCTCGGGCAGTTCGTGCAGCCGGCCGCGGCGCTTCACGTACGTGCGGCGGTGCGCGGGATCGGTTCCGCGCAGCCGTCCCTCGAGGCCGACCGCGCGGGCGAGCGCGACGCCGGCGGGCTTCGCGGCGAGGAAGCAATCGGGACCGCCCTCGATCACGAAGCCGTCAACCCGCTCCGTTACGATCTTCCCGCCGAGGCGGGTCCCGGCTTCGACGAGGAGAAACGGGGCGCCCGCAGCCGCGAGACGCTCGGCCGCGGCGAGGCCCGTGATCCCGCCTCCGACGATGATGGTTCCGGTCACAGTGTCACTCATAGCCACCCTCGCCCCTCCGCCGTCGCGCGCACGAGGTCCGCGAGGCCGGCGATCATCTCGGGATGGTCGTTCACCATCGCCATGCGCTCGAGATGCACGCCCAACGCCTCGGCGCGCCGCCGCAGCCCGATGTCAACGTCGTACAACACTTCCACGTGCTCGCAAGTGAACCCGATTGGTGCGATCAGCGCGTGTTGGTGCCCCGCCGCGGCAAGGTCGTTTAGAGCGTCTCCTGCGTCGGGCCCGAGCCAGGGATCGTGGGTCATCGCGGCCGACTGGTAGGCGAACCGGTGCGGCCGGGGGCCGAGTCGGTCGAGTACCGCTTCCACGGTTGCCGCGAGCTGCGCCGGATAGGGGTCCTGCCATTCGAGAATGCGCCGCGGCAGGCTGTGCGCAGTGAAGATCACCGGCACCTCCTCGCGCGCAGCCGCCGGGAAGCGCTCGAGCGCGGCCCGCACGCGGTCCACGACGGCAGCGAGGTAGCCCGGGAGCAGGTGCCATTCGCGGATCGGTGCGACTTCGACCGGCGCACGAGTCTCCTCGACCTGCGTGAAATAGAGGTCGATGCTCAAACGGGAATAGTGCGGCGCCATGACGAGCCCGACGGCCCGTTGGATGCCCGCGTCCGCGAGGCGGGCGAGCGCATCGCGTATCCGCGGTTGCCAATGGCGCATGCCGACCACGACGGGAAATCGCCGCCCGTTGCGGCTGAGCGCTGCCTCGAGGGCGCGTGCCTGGGCCTCGGTCCGCACCAAGATGGGCGAGCACCCTCCGATCGCGGCGTACCACGACTTCACTTCCTCCACGATCTCCGACGGCGTGGGCCGGAACCCGCGCACGTCCAGGAGGTACGGCTCGACCTCGGCGAGCGCATTCGGTCCGCCGTACGCCATCACGAGGACGCCGATCGGCGGGACCATCGTCAGATCGTGAGCTCATGGACCAGGTCCACGACAGCCCGCACCTGGTCGACCGGCGTGGCGGGGAGGATCCCGTGACCGAGATTGAAGACGTGCCCGGGGCGGCCACCGGCCCGGCGCAGCACGTCGCGCACCCGGGCCTGGAGCTCCGGCAGCGGGGCGAACAACGCGACTGGATCCAGGTTCCCCTGCACGGCCCGCTCCTCACCGATCCAGACCCACGCTTCGTCCAGCGGCACGCGCCAGTCGAGGCCGATCACGTCGCCCCCGGCGTCGCGCATCAGCTCGAGCACGGTCGCCGTGTCGACGCCGAAGTGGATGGTCGGGACCCCGAGCGGCCGAAGTCGCTCGAACAGCTGCATGGAGTGGGGCAGCACGTAGCGGCGGTAGTCGTCCGGGCTCAACACTCCGGCCCAGCTGTCGAACACCTGCAGCGCCTGCGCCCCCGCCTCGACCTGCGCCGTGAGGTAGTCACCCAGCACGCGCACCAGGCGGCCCATCAGGGCGTTCCAGGTCTCGGGAGCGCCGTACATTAGCCGTTTGGCCTCGATGAAATTGCGGGACGACCCGCCTTCGATGGCGTAGCAGGCCACGGTGAACGGCGCTCCCGCGAAACCGATGAGCGGAACCTGGTCGTCCAAGGCGCGCCGCACGATCCGGACCGTTTCTATCACCGGGGCGAGCGCGTCGCGCACGTCCACGGCGGCGAGCCGGCCCACGTCCTCGGCGGAGCGGAGGGGGTTGCGGATGGCTGGCCCTTCGCCGTGCACGAATGCCAGATCGAGTCCCATGGGGACGAGCGGGAGCAGGATGTCGGCGAACAGGATCGCAGCGTCCACCCCGAGCCGGCGCACCGGCTGGAGTGTCACCTCGGCCGCGACGTCCGGCTGCGCGCAGATCTCGAGCAGGGAATGCCGCTCGCGGATCGCGCGATACTCCGGCAGGTACCGGCCGGCCTGGCGCATGAACCAGACTGGCGTGTGTGCCGCGGGCTCGCGGCGGGCCGCGGCCAGGAACGCCGGCGCTGTCTTTGTGGCGTTCACAGCCACTTCGCGAGCGCGTCCAGCCCGGGCTGGTAGATCGCTGTGTGCAGCGGGGTGTCACGCTCGGTGTAGGGGCGGCCGGCGGTGCTCCGCAGCTCGGTGACGAGGCTGGAAAAGCGCAGCAGATCGTGGGTTTCGTACACGACGACGAACTCCTGGTCCTGGAGCCCGGTCGAGTAGAGCAGCAGCTGGGTGATGTCCTCGAATTGCTTGCCGAGCTTGATGTGCTCCATCATCATGGCGCGCCGCTCGTCGCGGTCTCGCTGATACCAGCCAGCGGTCTTCGTGAACGGGTACATCACGAGATAGGGGAGTCGCTCCGGGGCGAACGGATCGATCTCCTGCGGCGAGCGCGTCTTCGTGTATTGCGACGGCTGGGTGAACCCCCACAGGGCCGTGCGGAGCGTGATATGGCGGCGCAAAGGCGCCACGGTCTCCGCGAACCGCGTGAAGAAGCGTGCAGGGATACCCAAGTCCTCGCCCTCGACGGCGGACCACACGAGCAGATCGCTCGTCGCCTCGACGCCGAACGTCTGGTACAGGTGCAGGGCGTCGACGGCTTCCCGCAGGGCCTCGAGCCAGCCGCACAGCACCTGGCGCCGCCGCTCCGGCGGCTCGCTCCAATAGCTGTCGGTGAACCCGACCAGGGCGAAGTGGTTGAACGTCTGGGGTGTGGGCTCGGGCATGTCCGCTCCTTCGTCTTCAGCCGCCGCGTAGCCAGCGCGCGGCGTCCTTCGCGTGATAGGTAATGATGAGATCGGCGCCGGCGCGCCGGATTCCGGTGAGGATCTCGAGCACGGTGCGCCGCTCGTCGAGCCAGCCCAGTTGGGCGGCCGCCTTCACCATGGCGTACTCGCCGCTCACGTTGTAGGCCGCGAGCGGGAGATCGGGAAAGCGCTCCCGCGTCGCGCGCACGATGTCGAGATAGGGGAGCGCGGGCTTCACCATCAACAGATCTGCGCCCTCCGCCACGTCGAGTCCGCTCTCCCGGAGCGCCTCGCGGGCGTTGGCGGGATCCATCTGGTGGCTCAGGCGGTCGCCATGCTTCGGTGCGCCCTCGGCAGCCTCGCGGAACGGGCCGTAGAAGCCGGACGCGAACTTCGCCGAATAGGACATGATCGGCATGTGCTCGAGCCGCCGGGAGTCGAGCGCCGCACGAATCCCCGCCACCATGCCGTCCAGCATCGCCGACGGCGCCACCATGTCGGCGCCGGCGTCGACGTGAGAAATGGCGATGCGCCCCAGGACCTCCACGCTTTCGTCGTTCAAGACGTAGCCGTCCGGCAGGTGTGGCTGCGCGAGCGCAGGCGTCGACCCGTTCAGAAGACCGCAGTGTCCATGATCGGTGTACTCGCAGAGGCACACGTCGGTGATCACGACGAGATCCGGCACGGCCTGCTTGATCGCGCGCACGGCGCGCTGCACGACGCCGTCGGTGGCGTAGCTGCCGCTCCCCGCGGCGTCCTTCGCGGCGGGGATGCCGAATAGCAGCACGGCCGGGATCCCGAGCTGAAAGGCGGCTTCAGCCTCGGACGCGATCCGATCTGCCGGCCATTGCGACACGCCGGGCATCGAGGCCACAGGCCGGGCCGTCGGCGAGGCAGCGGTGACGAACAGCGGATAGATGAGCTGTGGCGTGTCGAGGCGGGTCTCGCGGACCAGGTCCCGGATGGCCGTGGTCAGTCTGAGGCGCCTGGGCCGGCTGCTCACTCGGTGCGTCCCCGACCGATCGGCACGGCAAGGTGCTCCTCGAGCGCGGCGACGAGGCCGGGGATGGTGTGCGTCTCCGGCTGGACGTGGACGGTGAGCCCGAGCGCGGCGGCCGCGTCCGCCGTGACCGGTCCGATGCAGGCGACCAGCGCGCCATCGAGCAGCGACCCCGCACGCTCGCCCAGCAGCACGAAGTAGTTCCGCACCGTCGAGGCGCTGGTAAAGGTCGCCACGTCCACGCCGCGCTCCAGCTCGGCGAGCCCGTTTGGATCCGGCGCCACGGGGATCGTATGGTAGACCGTGATTTCCTCGACCACGGCACCGCGCCGGGCGAGCTCGATGGCCAGCGCTTCGCGCGCCAGCGCCGCGCGGGGCAGGAGGACCCGCTGGCCCGTCACGTCGCCGAGTTCCTGGCCGAGCCGCTCGCCCAGGAACTCCGACGGCACGAAATCCACGCGGGCCCCGCGAGCCTGGGCGGCGCGCGCCGTGCCCGAGCCCACCGCGGCGATGCGCACCCCGGCCGGGATCGTCGCTCCCCGGGCCGCGAGACGGTCGAAGACCACTTCTACGCCGTTGGCGCTCGTGAACGCGATCCACGCATAGTCCTTGAGCGCCGCGAGCGCGCGGTCGAGTGGGGCGAGATCGTCCGCCGGGCGGATCTCGATGGTCGGGAATAGGATCGGTCGAGCCCCGCGCTCGGCCAGCACCGTCGCCAGCAGGTCCCCCTGGGCCCGCGGGCGGGTCACCAGCACCCGCCGTCCGGCGAGGCTTGTCATCGGAGCAGCTCGCGCACGCCCCGCGCGATCGCGTCGTCGGCCAGCCGATGGGCCAGTCCCTCAGCGTCCGCAAGAGACGCCTCCCCGGCCACCCGCACGACCCGTCTCCCGTCCACGGACGCCACGAGGCCGGTGAGACGGAGCATCGGTGGCTCGCTTGTCGTGATCGCCTCGCCCAGGGCCGCGATCGGCGCGGCACAGCCGCCGCCAACCCCTTCGAGGAACGCGCGCTCCGCGGTCGTCGTCGCCCGGGCGACCGGGTCGTCCAGGGTCTCGAGCAACGCGCGCGTCGCGCGATCGTCGGCGCGGCACTGGACCGCGAGCGCTCCCTGCCCCGGCGCCGGCAGCATGACGTCGTACGGCAGGTACTCCGCGATCACCTCGCCCAGGCCGAGCCGCTCGACGCCCGCCGCCGCGATCACGATCGCGTCGTAGTCTCCGGCGAGCGCCTTGCGCACCCGTGTATCCACGTTGCCACGCAGCGGTACGATTGCGAGATCAGGGCGGGCGGCACGGAGCTGGGCTATGCGCCGGGTGCTCGAGGTGCCGACGCGTGCCCCTCGGGGCAGCGTGGCCAGCGTCCGGAGGTCTCGCGCGATCACGACGTCCCGCGGATCGGCGCGCGAGCAGACGGCCGCGACGACGAGGTCCTCGGAGCGCTCTACCGGCAGGTCTTTGAGAGAATGGACGGCGAAATCGATCGTCGTGTCGCGGAGGGCGGCCTCGAGGGCTTCGGTGAAGACGCCCTTGCCTCCGATCTCGGGGAGGGGCTGGTCGAGCGTGCGGTCGCCCTCGGTCGAGATCAGCACTTCCTCGCAGGCCGCCCCGACGCGGGCGCGTAGTGCGTCCACGACACGCGCCGTCTGCCAGCGGGCGAGCCGGGACGCTCGCGTGCCCCCCCTCAGCGCGCGGGTGGCGGTCGTCACCCGACGTCGCCTCCGACGGCCTGGCCGGCGTCATCGAGGCCGAACAGTTCGCGTGCGACGGTCGTGTAGGTGCTGACTCGCTCCGGGTCACGCGCTTCCCGGAGCCGACGCGTCGGCTCGTGCAATAGCTTGTTGACGAGAGACTGGGAGAAGGTCTCGAGCTGCGCCCGGAGGTCCGGCGACACGTCGCCCAGGCGGCGGAGCATACGTTGGAGCTCCCGCTGCCGGATCGTCTCGCTCCGGGCGCGCACTTGGGACAGCAGGGGGCGGAGCGTAAGCCCGTGCCGCCACTCTTCGAAGCGGGCGACTTCCTCGTCCACGATGCGTTCGACAGCGGGCATTTCCTGCCGCCGCAGCTCGAGGTTGCCGCGCAAGCGCTGCTGGAGGGCGTCGATGTCGTAGAGCTCGATCTCCGGGAGACCGCCCACCTCCGGCTCGACGTCACGGGGCACCGCGATGTCCACGAACACACGGCGCCGCCCGTCGCCGCCGATCCCGACCGCGCGCTCGACGAGCTCGCGGGTCACGACCGCGTGCGGCGCGCCGGTGGAGCACACGATCGCGTCAGCCGCGCGAATCGCGGCCGGGAGGTCGTGCCAAGCGAGCGCCGTCGCGCCCCACTCTCCGGCGAAGGTCTCGGCGTGCTGCGCCGTGCGGCTTACCACCGTGATCCCACGGCCACCGTGGGCGTGGAACGCCGCGCCCGCAAGTCGTCCCATCTTGCCCGTCCCCACAATGAGCACAGCAAGGCGTTCAAGCGGGCCAGCGACGTCGGCCAGGAGTTGGATGGCCTCCTTGCTCACGCTCGTGTGAAGCCGGCAGATCCCTGTTTCCGTCCGCGCCCGCCGCCCCGCGCGCGTCGCAGCGCGGAACGCCGCTTCGAGCAGCGGCCCGGCCGTGCCCTCACGAACCGACGTCTCGTAGGCCGTCTCCACCTGGCCCAGGATCTCGGACTCCCCGAGGACCATCGAGTCGAGCCCGGCCGCGACGCTGCAGAGGTGGCGAACGGCGCCCGATCCGGCGTGGCGATAGGTGTGCGGCTGGAGCTTGGCGGCCGGCAGATCTGCGATCCTGACGAGGAAATGGACGAGGTCCTCGGGGGCTTCGATCAGGCGGCGACGCGCGTCAGCCGCGGCCGCGTACACTTCGGTGCGGTTGCAGGTCGACAAGATCACGAACTCGGCGAGACCTGCGCGCTCCCCCACGTCCTGCAGGGCCTGCGTGCGCAGCAGCCGGCGTTGCGCCTCGGGGCCGAGTGCAAGGTGCTCCCGCAGGGCCACAGGGGCTGTCCGGTGATTGACGCCTACACAGGCCAGCGGCATGAGCCTGTCGCCTCATCGAGTCGATGCCTCGGCTCACCATAGAATGACCCTTGGCCACGCGCTATCCGGCATGCTACGTCCGTAGTTTTGCTGACTCCCCAAGTGACCCCGTCACCGTACATTCGATGGGGCCGAAAGTTGATAGCCGTTATCAAATCGTGTTTCCCCAAGTCGACGAGGAGGGAACGTGAGGTTCGCTTCAGTAGCATGGGGTCTATGCGTTCTGGTCGGGGCCGGTGTCACGAAGGCGCTCAAGGCCCAGGAGAGCACGACGATTGGCGGCTACGGGGAGGCGCACTACACCAACGAATCGGGACCGCGCACGCCCGGCCGGGTAAACCTCGCGCGCTTCATCGTCTACCTCGCCCACCGCTTCGACGACCGGCTTACGTTTCGCTCCGAGCTCGAGGTCGAGGACGCGAAGATCGAGGGCGGCGAGCCGGGGGGTGAGGTGGCGCTCGAGCAGGCCTACTTGGACTATCGCCTGGCGGACTGGTTCACCCTGCGCACCGGACTCGTGCTACCGCCGGTTGGGATCATCAACGAGACCCATGAGCCGCCCACCTTCAACGGTGTGGCCCGGCCGGCGTTCGACCACGACGTCATTCCCACCACGTGGCGCGAAATCGGCCTGGGCGCGCTCGGCACCGTGCCGTGGGTGGCGGGGTTGAGCTACCGGGTGTACCTGGTCAACGGGCTCAAGGCCGACGGTTTCTCCGCCGACGCAGGGATCCGTGGGGGACGCCAGGAGGGACGCGAAGCGAGCTTTGCCAACCCCTCGCTCACCGGGCGGCTCGAGTGGGCGCGGCCCGGCCTGAAGCTGGGCGGCTCCTTCTGGTATGGCGGCACCGCGAACCAGGATTCCGTGCTGGGGGCAGGCTCCTTCGCGGCACCGGTCGGGCTGCTCTCGGCGGACGCCCGCTACGACGTCGGCGGCTTCATGTTCCGTGGAGTCGTCGCGAACATCAACGTGAGCGAGGCCCAGGCTACCAACGCCCGGTATGGCGGCGCCGTCGGCAGCCGGATCGCGGGCGGCTACCTTGAAGCGGCCTACGACCTGCTGCACGTGCTCGCGCCGGCGTCGTCCCAACGGCTCACCGCCTTCGTGCGCCACGAGCGCTATGATACGCAGGCCGCCGTCCCGGCGGGCACCCTGAAAGACGAATCGCTCTCCCGCCGACTTACGACGTTCGGCCTGTCCTACAAGCCAACGTACAACACTGTCTTCAAGGGCGACTACCAGGTGCGCCGCAATAAGGCGGGCGTGGCAGAAGGAGAAGTGCTCAGCCTCGGGGTCGGGTACCAATTCTGACGTGACTCGCGAGCTGGTCTTTGCGGCTCTCGCGCTCGGCACCAGCCCAGCGGCGCGCGCGCAATCGGCGCCGCCGGCGAAACTTGCGGCCTCCATCGCGCGACTGTTCGGGCCCGGCGCGCGGGTGGACACTCTGCGGGTGGATACAGCCGCGGTACTCCGGGTCTCACGCGGCGACTCGCTGCTCGGCTTCGCGCAGGTGGGCAACGTGATCGGCAAGGATCAACCCATTACCTTCCTCGTCGCGGTCAATCCCGCGGATCGGCTGAAGGACGTGGACATTCTGGTCTACCGAGAGCCGTACGGCGGTGAGGTCGCCTACGAGCCGTGGCGACGGCAGTTCCGCGGGAGGACGGCGCAAGACTTGCTGCGGGTCGGGAAGGAGATCCGGAGCATCTCCGGCGCGACGATCAGCGTGCACGCCGTGACGCTCGGCGTGAAACGGATCCTTGCCAACCTCACGGCTTGGCACCGGAGTGGGGCGATCCGATGAGCGACGTCGCATCGCGGATCACCTGGCGGCAGGTGCCCGCCGCGTTCCGCACCTTGGCGCGCTGGATTGTTATCGTGCAGCTCGTGGGCTACACGACGTCGCTGGTGTTCGTATGGCACACCACCCGACTCACCCCGCCCGGAGTTGTAGCCCGCTACCTCGGAAGCGATCCCGAGGCAACGCAGACCGCAATGCAGTTCCGGAAGTCGCTCGCCGAGATGCTCACGATCACCCACACGCACCTCCTGAGCATGGCGGTGATCTTCGTCTTGACTGGACTGGGCCTGGCGTTCTCGAGCCAGCCCTCGGAGCGCTGGAAGCGCTTCCTGATCGCCGAGCCGTTCGTGGCCCTGCTCGTCTCGTTCTTGGCGATGTGGCTGATGCGGTACGGTAGTCCACGCTTCAGCTGGTTGCTCGAGGCCTCAAGCTCAGTCCTCGCGGTAACGTTCTACCTCCAGTCCTACTTGATCCTGCGGGATCTCGCGCAGTCGGAGCGCGGGCAGACGTGAACCGGCGCGACTTCGTGATGCGCATCGGGGCTGGCCTGGGCGCTGTGTTCGTCCGCCGCTGGCCGTCAGGGCGAACCGCCGATCAATTCGTCGAGCGCTGGTCCTGGGCGATGGGGCAGCCAGTCCATGTCATGGTGTATGCCACGTCGGAGGCGCAAGGTTCGGATGCCTGCGCCGCCGCACTCGCCGAGTTGCGGCGCGTGGAGGGCCACCTGACCCTGTTCGACGACGCGAGCGACTTGTGCGAGCTGAACCGTTGCGCGGGCCGCAAGGGGATGCGCGTAGCTGAAGACCTGCGGTCCGTGCTCGCGCGCGCGCAGGACTTGAAGCGCTTGACCGGCGGCGCGTTCAACGTCGCCGTCGAGCCGCTGATGCGTGCCTGGGGGTTCCACCGACCGCGCACGACCGCGCCGCGCCGAGCCGAGATCGCCGAGGCGCGGGAGGCGGTGGGCACGGCGGTCGTCGAGCTCGAGAGCGACCGTGCCCGGTTGCCGAACGCGCACACGCAGCTCGACTTCGGATCGATCGGGGTCGGCTACGGAATCGACCGGGTCATAGCCATGTTCCGCGCCCGCGGCATCGGCCGGGCGTTCATCGACGTGAGTGGCGACATAGCTGCGGTGGGCGCGCCTCCGGGAGACGATGGGTGGCTGGTGGGAATGGCCGATCCCGACCTTCCGGGCAAGGCGCTCGCCACCACGCGACTCCGCGACGCAGCGCTGTCCACTGCGGCGAACACAGTATCGATCCTGCGCTATGGGAAGCTGATCGCCGGACACGTCATGAATCCCGCGACTGGGTGGCCCGCTCACGCGTTGCGACAGGCGTCCGTCGTGACGCGAGGGGCGGTCGAGGCCGACGCGCTGTCCACGGCGATGCTCGTATCGGGACGCCGTCCTCCGGGGGTGTTCCGCGTTCTCATAGTGTCGCCTCGGCCCGGTAGAGCGGGGGATATTGGACTTTCGCCTCATTCACGGCTCCGGATGTCCAAACCGTGACCCTCTCTGCGACCGAGTTCACCTCCATCTGCCCGCGCACCGGCCAGCCAGATTTCGGCACCGTCACAGTCGAATACACGCCAGGTGAGCGCTGCCTCGAGTCCAAGGCGCTCAAGTTCTACCTCTGGTCGTATCGCGACGAGGGAGCCTTCTGCGAAAACCTCGCGGCCCGAATCGCGGACGACATCGTTTACGCGATCCAGCCAACGGCGCTCAAAGTGCAAGTTCATCAGAACGTGCGCGGAATAGCGCTCGTCGCCATGGCGGTTAGGGGGAACTGGTAATCGGACGCGACGCTCGGAATACTTGGGTGCTCGCCGGGCTACGCATCTCCGTAGGTGCGCTCTTCCTGATCTTTGGTAAATACAAGGTCTTCGGGGCGGAAGTCACGCTCGGCGGCGGCTTCCAGTTTTGGATCAATCAGTTCTTGACAGAGGGCGCTGCCTATCCTTTCATGGCGCCAGTCTTGCGAGGGTTCGTTCTGGCGCACGCGACCGTCATCGCGTTTCTCGTGGCCTATGGTGAGTTCGCAATCGGCGTGTCGCTCGTACTTGGCATCCTGGTGCGCCCAGCAAGCGTGTGCGGATTGATCTATATGCTTGCGCTGTTGCTCGCTTCCAACTTTCCCGGTGAACATGCCGTATTCTGGCAGTACTTCGGCGCCGCGCTCGACCACCTGGTTTTCGCGCTTTGCTTCGCCGCCTTTGCGCTTGGCAATGCTGAGGACGCGCTTTCGCTCCGCACCTACTTAGAGCGACGCCGTTTGAGCATTCACCGCGTTAACGCTGACAATTAGTCGTATCCCGTTGATTTCCAGGTCTGCCTTCCAGCCGCGTTCCCACGATCCACTGGTGGCGAAACTGGTGGCAGACAGAACCGGAAAATACGGAGGAAGCTGGAGTAGGGTGGAAAGAACCTGATCAGTCAAGCTGATGCAGCAGCAGTAACTAACACTGCGAAGGACTGGGAGGGAAAGACGCAGAGGCCCTTTGCAGACCTCTGCCTTACCACTTGGCTACGGCGCCGGAGGAAGGGTAAGGTCGCTCGCCGCTGGAACTTCTTCAAGCCTCCACCGGAGGCGTGCACAGAATCTCACGTTCCCGGTGCATCCCGACCCGATCAGCGGCGCGCACGCCTGGCACGAGAAGGTGCGTGTCACCAAGGGCGCAGCCTGGCGACCCGGAAGGCGACGTGGTCGTGGATACGGCGACGAGTCACGCGGTCTACCGCGAATGGCTCAAGCTCGCCCGCCCGGCTCCGGGGCCCGGCGGCATCCGGCGACCTCGCTGGCTGCGGCGGCCGCTGCGTCCGACGATCGACGCGTATCAGTTGTAGGCACCTCCGCCAACCACTGCCGGCATGCCCCCGACTTGACAATAGCCTGCGTAGCCTGTAATTTCTGTCATTACAGAACTAACAGGACAGACCGTGAAGCTCACGCCGGCCGCCGAAAAGCTCATCCTTCACTGGGGCGAAATGGGGTCCCGATGGGGGCTCAACCGGACCGTGGCCCAGATCCACGCCCTGCTCTACGTGGCGCCACGCCCGCTCCACGCGGGCGACATCGCCGACACGCTCGCGGTAGCGCGGTCGAATGTGAGCACCGGCCTCAGGGAACTCGAAGCGTGGGGCATCGTCAAGGTGACTCATCTGCTCGGCGACCGGCGGGACTACTTCGAGACCGTCACCGACATCTGGCAGCTGTTCCGCTTGATCCTCGAGCGGCGGTGGCGCCGGGAGATCGAGCCCACGCTCGCCGTGCTGACCGAGTGCCTCGCCGAGGCGGAACACAGCGGGGCGGACGCGCACACGACCGAGCGGCTGCGGGAACTGCAGGGGTTCTTCCACACCCTGGAGTCGTGGTACGAGCAGGTTCGCACCATGGAATTGTCGCAGGTGAAGCAGGTCGCTCGAATGGGCGCGAAGGTCCGCGGCCTGCTCCGATTCAGTAGCTAGCGAAGCCGCCCCGACGCGTAGCCTCGGGAGGATGTGTGTCATGCGAGCACGGCACGGCATTGCGACGTTGACGATGCTGCTCGGCGGTCCCACGTGCGTCGGGTGCGTGCCCGTCGGGCAGGGCGCGGCGAACAAGGCGCTGGTGCGTGGCTACATGGAGGAAGTCCTCAACCGCGGCAATCCCGGTGCGGCCGCACGATACTTTCCCCCTGAGGGGTTCGTGCTCAACGGCACCCGCCTGGTTCCCGAGCAGCTGGCGACGATGCGCCAGAGGATCCTGACCGCCTTTCCCGACTTCCAGGTCGTCATCGAAGACCAGGTTGCCGAACGGGACAGGGTGGTGACCCGTGTGACCTTCTGCGGCACTCACCTCGGTGAGTATCGCGGCATCGCCCCAACCGGCCGGCGGGTCGCCTACCAGGGCATCGCCGTCGACCGCATCGAGGCCGGCAAGGTGGTGGAGGGTTGGCACCAAGCTGATGATCTCGGCTTGTTGCGGCAGCTCGGGGTGTCACCGGGACGGGAACCCAGGCGACCCTAGCCCCTCACATCCGCTCCCTCGATCGGTGCGGCGATGAACCGCGACACCCACTCCGTCCGCACCGCCAACGCCGCTACCGTCTGGGCGCTCCTGTTTGGCGCCCTGCACGTCGCCTGGGCGCTTGCCTGGTTCTACTGGCCGGCGTTCGGACGGGTGACGCTCGGGCCGGACTTCGAGTGGGCCTTCGGCCGGCCGTGGTTCATGGCCTACGACCTTGTCGTCGCCGGGCTGTTCGTCCTCGCCGCAGTGCTCGCCCGCGCAGCCGTCCGCCCCTGGGGCGCGGCGGTTCCCCGGTGGGTACTCGTCTCCGGCCTGTGGATCGCAGCCGTGATACTCGGCCTGCGCGGGGCCGCCGGCGTCGTGGCGGATCTGCTCGTCCTGCTCGGTGTCGTCAATGCGACGCTGACCCGCTGGGTCGTCTACGACTTCTGGTTCCTGCTCGGTGGCATCCTGTTCGCCGCTGTGGCCTGGCAGCAACGTCGCCGGCGGATGCCACTAAGTGAAGGCCGAAGGTGAAGGTCCAAGCACTTCCCTGGCCTTTCACCTTTCGACGTTCGACTGCATGGCTTCCCCATGCTCTGGTGCGCCGAACGTGCTGTCGTCATCGGCAGGTTCGAATCGGGAAGGCGCTTCCGAATCCCGGCTAAGGACGTGGGCGACGGAGAAGCAGTGCGTCGAGGGTGTCGCTCGCTCCGATTCCGGCTCTCCCGTACCGCCACCGATACACCACACACCCACGCTCCTCGAGCCGCTGAATCCACAGCGGAGGGGCGAGAGCCTGGTTCCACCGGAGGTTCCAGCTTTTCGAGGGCCGCAAGGTCCTGGAGCGTCGCCGGCAGGGATGATGTCGGACGCGTGACTCTCGGACAATCGGTCCCACGTCTGATCGCTGAAGACGGTGTAGTCGAGCGTGTCGAAGGTAGCAAGGCGCTCCGCGCAACGGTCCTCGCGTTATGGCGCCGCGGCCGACGCCCGTCCGATCAACCGGGTCGACGCGGCCCTGACGAGCACGAGACCCAGCACCACCGCGACAGTCACGGT
Source organism: Gemmatimonadales bacterium (assembly GCA_050733375.1). Taxonomy (GTDB): domain Bacteria; phylum Gemmatimonadota; class Gemmatimonadetes; order Gemmatimonadales; family GWC2-71-9; genus DASTHG01. The sequence continues at coordinate 4,482 of JBOHST010000305.1, read as the reverse complement.
ACGGCGAGTCATGGTTGCCTCCTGTGATGGGGTTGCCCGCGGGACACAGCAGGCGTGTGTCAGAAATACGCCGCCGGTAACCAACGGCAAATAGGTACCCGGCGGTAACCATTTCGCCGGCCGCGCGACGGGGGTACGTTCCCTGTCGTGAAGGGGGACGTGTTCAACCGGACCTGCCCATCACCCCAGCTGCTGACGACCGTGCTCCGGTCTCTCGAACGCGATGGCGCGATCGTGGACGCCGGTACGAGTCACGTACGCGCTCACCCCGCTCGGACGATCTCTGCACCGGGTCGTTGACGGGTTGGGATCGCGGGCGGAGCGGAACATGGCGCGCGTGGCCGATGCGCGAGCCCGGTTTGACCACCGGGCAGTCGCGTCGGAATGACCGCCCCGCGCGACCAGCTCGAGCGCGCCCGTCGGGGTCTGATGCGCGTACACGTGGCCCTGCTGGACGAGCTGCTCGACGACTCCAACCCAGGAGCGGAGAGCCTCGCGACGGCGCTCCTCACGCAGGCTCGTGACCAGCTCACTTGATGCCCATCGCGGCTGTAGATCCAGACGATCTCGTCCTCGAACACGACGCCGCCGCTCAACAGTTTCACGCTCGGCTGAACGAGATGCTCGCCGTGCTCCAGTATCAGCGTGACTCCGGGAAGATTGTCTTCGTTCACACCGAGGTCCCGGCGGCGCTCCGGCACTGGGGACGCGCTGGCGCACGCTGGGCTGGAATACGCACGGACGGAGCGTCTCGCCGTCGTCCCGCGCTGCCCCTTCGTGGCGGCATACATCCAGCATCATCCCGAGTATCAGCCCGTGGTCGAGACCCAGTAGTCGAAGGCGCCGCGTTCGGGAGGAGCACATGCAGGAATACAGAAACGATGCAATCGTCGTGCGATTCGATCCGAAGGCCTGTATTCATTCCGTGCGGCGCGCTTTCATACGAGCTGCGGAAGTGAGAGGACGCGACCATGTCGTCGCATGAGAGTGGCTCGACCCCTGGGCGGGAACCGGTCCACTTCCTGGTATTCTCCGCTTCGCTGCGGACCGACTCCCTCAATACGCGGCTGGCGCGCCTCGCCGTCAGCGTGATCGAAGAACAGGGCGGCGCCGTCGACGCCGCCACGATGGCGGACTTCGACGTCCCCGCCTACAACCAGGACGCTCAGGCGCGGAGCGGATTGCCGCCCGGAGCAGTCGAGCTCTGCCGCCGCCTCGAGGCCAACGACGCCTTCGTGATCACCTCGCCGGAGTACAACGGGTCGATGCCGGGACTCCTGAAGAACGCTATCGATTGGGCGTCGCGACAACGGCCTCAGCCCTTCAACGGACGCCATGCGCTGCTCCTTTCGGCATCCCCATCCATGGTCGGTGGCAACCGCGGCCTGTGGGTGCTGCGCGTGCCCCTGGAGCACCTCGGTGCGCGCGTGTACCCCGACATGTTCTCTCTCGCGCAGGCACACCAGGCCTTCGATGCCAACGGCCGAATCGCCAACGCGGACCTCGCGGGCCGGTTCGAGCGCACCGTCGTGGCGTTCATGGATCTCGTCGAGGCCGCCAAGCACTACCCCTGCGCCAAGAAGGCCTGGTTCGAGTTCCTGGGCGAACACCCCAACCCTGTAATCGACCGCGTCGAATAGCCTGCCATGGAGCATCACTCCGCTGGGGACGCGATACCGCCGCACTGTGAGATCCTCGAGGTGCGCGTTCCGGAACTGCGGCGGCTGTTCAACGCGATCGATCCTTCCCCCTTCAACGACCGGGACCTGGACCCGGGCGCGGAGGAGTTCATCATGAACTGGGCCGGCGAGGTGCCACGCACGAAGCCGCTCGGTCTGTTGGTGCATCTCGACCGCCCATCGGGGGCCGCGGACGAGGCTGTCATCCTGCGAGATTCCGTGCACCAGTTCTTCGGTCGGAGGGGAGAGGCAGCCAGGCAGAGACTTCGGGAATTGTTCCGCCGTGGCAGAATCAGTCTGGTCATCGGACTCGCGTTTCTGGTCTTGTCAACTGGACTCGCGAATACCCTCGCTGACGCGCTGAGCGGCGGCAGCTTCAGCGTCTTCCTGCAGGAAAGCCTGCTCATTGGGGGGTGGGTGGCGATGTGGCGTCCCCTGGAAGTGTTTCTATACGACTGGTGGCCGATTCGCGCCCAGGCGAAACGGTATGACCGATTGGCTGCGATGGCGGTCCGCATCCAGTATGCTCCTGGTGGGGCCGCCGACGCCTGGCGCCGCGATTGGCCGACGGTCCCGGCCGGTGCCCAGCTCGATCGCGATCGGGGAGCCTGACTGGTGGCAACACTGGTGGTAGACTCGGGCAGAAACGACAGAACTACTCGCACTCCGTAGGAACCAGTCTCAGCACTCAAGACCCCACAAGAAAAGGCAGAGGCCCTTTGCAGACCTCTGCCTTACCACTTGGCTACGGCGCCGGAGGAAGGGTAAGTTCGCAAAGCGCTACGAGTTCGGCAAGGGTTCCTTTCTTCAAACTCTACGGTTCTTCAAAAGAGGATGGAGCGCACGAACGGTCGGCCCATGTGTGACTTCTTTCCCCAGTATGTGAGCAAGCGCACGGCCCGGAGGACGCCGGCTGCGCAAACGTGACGGTGAGCGCCTTCTCTCCACGTAGCTTCACAACCCGGAGTAAAACCGGAGGATTGATTCGCAGCGTACTGCACGGTAGAATGAGTTGCAAATGATCGGTCATTCGGTCGCCCTGCTCGTGCTCACGCTGCAGCTTCAGCCTGTGGTGCTGCCGGTGTTTTGTGACGACGCTCGCGTAGTTCAAGCTGCCGAGTGCGACCAGCCAATGTCGCCGACACACGCCGGCCTAGCACTCACCGGTCAGCAGGCTCACGACTCATGCCTGAACCCGGCGCTCTGCGGGATCGCCCAAACGGCGACCATCAGGTCGGTGGTCAGCACCGTGTCGGTCCTGGAGAGCCGCGAGGAGCCTCGGATCCTACGGCCCGTGGTTCACGCGATCGACGCGCCCGCTCCACTCCCTCCCCCACCCGAAGCCTAACCTCTCCTAGTCGTAGTGCCCTGACGCGTCGCGCTCGCGCCGCGTCCGCCCCGGCCGTCATACCGGGAACGAGTTCCAGAGGAGAGGCATGAATATCCGACAATGCATCATGGTCGCTGGGCTGGTCGGCTCGGCGCGCCCGGCCACATCCCAAGAGCCAGCGACCTGGGCGTCGCCTATCGAGGGCGATTCAAGCTTGCGAGTGCTTGTCGCCGAGGCGCTCGAGCGGAATCCAAGGATGGCGCAGCGGCACGCGGCCATCCGGGCCGCAACGCTTCGCATTCGGCCGGCCGGAACGCTGCCTGATCCGATGCTGTCCGCTGGCGTGATGAACCTCCCCCTTCCGAAGTTCGCGCTGCGGGAGAGCGACTTCACCGAGGTGGACGTCGAGCTGACGCAGGAGATCCCGTGGCCCGGGACGCTTGGGGCCCGCTCGGCGGTGGCCCGGGCGGTGGCGCGCGGGGCTGACGCGCAACTCGGCAACGCGCGCCGTGAGATCGCGGTCTCCACGGCCACGGCGTACTACCGGCTGCGCTACGCCGCCGCCGCGCTCCAGGCGCTCGAGCGCCAGGCGCTGCTGCTCGAGGCGGCCGTGCAGCTCAGTACGACCCGCTACGCCACCGGTGCAGCGCCGCAGATCGACCCCCTGCAGGCGCGGTTGGCCCGCGATCGGCTCGGCGCCGAGGAGGCGGCGCTGCGGGGTGAATACGTGGTCGCGCAAGCCGCGGTCAACGCGCTCCGGGACCGGCCGAGCGCGACGGCGGTGGCCGCAGCGCCGTTCGACGCCGGGGAGCTTAGAGCCGTGCTGGCCCCGCTGCCTCCGCCGGACTCGCTCGCCACGTGGGCGCTCGCGGTCAACCCGCGGGTGGCAGCCGAGCGCGCGGCCCTCGAGCAGGCGACCCGGACGATCGACGTCGAACGGCTTGCGTCGCGGCCGGACTTCACGTTCACTACGCGGTACGGCCACCGTCCCCAGCTCCGATTCGGCTTCGACCCTCCCGACTTCTTTTCCGCGTTTGTCGGGCTCCGCCTGCCCGTGTGGGCGGGGCGCAAGCAGAACCGGCTGGCAGACGCGGCCCGGGCGGACTCGGCTGCCGCAGTCGCGGCGCTTCGTGAGACGGAGCTGGCACTTGAGCGAGAAGCTGTGGAGATCGCGGCCCGGGCGGACGCGGCTCGGCGGCGGCTCAAGCTGCTCGTGGATGGCGTCGTGCCCGCCGCCCGCGCCACGGTGGAATCGGCGGTGCGGAGTTACCAGGTTGGCCGGGTCGAGTTTCTCACGCTGGTCTTCGTCGAGGACGCACTGTTCCGGGCAGAGGTCGAGGCAGCTGCGGTCGCCGCGGAACTGCACACCCACCTCGTCATGCTGCGGCAGTTGACCGCAGGGGAGTCCCAGCCGTGAAACGAATCCTGATCGGCTTGCTCGTCGCAGCCGCGACGCTGACCGGGTGTCAGAAG
>JBOHST010000304.1:0-3385 GCA_050733375.1 Gemmatimonadales bacterium | reverse complement strand
AATCGTCTCGAGCGCCTCGGCGACGTGTTGCGTCGCCTTGAATTGCGAATCAAACACGTGCCGCACGATCCCCTGCCGGTCGATCACGAAGGTCACGCGGCCCGGGATCAAACCCAGAAAGCCCGACACACCGTAGCGCCGACGGACTTCCCCACCCGGGTCGGAAACGAGCTGGAACGGCAACCGGTGGTGCGCGGCGAATGACCGGTGCGAATCCACCGTATCGCTGCTCACGCCGATCACCTCCGCGCCGGCCTGCGTGAACACCTCGTAGCTGTCCCGGAACGCACACGCTTCGGCCGTACAGCCGGCGGTCTCGTCCTTGGGATAGAAATACAGGACGACCGTTTTGTCACGGAGCACGTCGGCGAGCCGTACCGTGCCGGACGCCGACGGCAGCGTGAAATCAGGTGCGCGATCGCCGACGCCGAGCATCACATCGAATGGTGGCTAATGCAGCAGCCGGGCGACGCCCACCGCCCGTGCCAGGGCCACCCGCGCCACCGCGGCCGCGAAGCGGGCGTCGATATCCGCATCTCGTGCCCGGAGGAACGAGAGCTGGGCGTTGATCACTTCGATATTGCCGGTCACGCCGGCCGTGAAACGCTCCTGGGACTGGTCCAACTCCTCCTCAGCGAGCCGCAGTCGATCGATCGCGATCGCCTGTTGCTGCTCGGCGGACGCCAGATCGAGCCGGGCGGCATCCACGTCGGCCGCGACCTGGCGCCGCAGCTCAGCCACGCGCAGCTCCGACGCCCGCACCCCCGCCTGCTGCTCGGCCTGGCGACTCTCGCGCCGGAAGCCGTCGAGTATCGGGATCGTGACCTGCAAGGCGATCAGACGGGTGGCGATGGCCTCGCCGAACGACACGCCGATCGCTCCGTAGTTCGCGGACAGATCGACGCGCGGCAGCCGCTCGGCCGCGATCGCCGAGCTCGCGCGCCGCGCCGCGAAGCCGCGGGCCTGCTCCGCGGCCAGGTCGGGCCGACGCTCGAGCGCCAGCACGATGAGCGAGTCGCGCGCGAGCGGCAGCTCCGCCAGTGGCAGCGCCGCGGCCAACGTGTCGGTGAGCTCGAGCGGTGTGTCCGGTTCGAGCCCCAGGGCGCCGGCCAGGTCGATGCGCGCCCGCTGTTCGAGATTCCGGGCGAGGGCGAGTCCCCCCACCGCGGCCACCAACTGCGTCCGCGCGCGGGTCACGTCGATCGCGGTGCCCACCTCGGCGTCCAATTGGGCCTGCGCCAACCGCACCAGCTCCGCCGCCAGCGCCGAGTCCGCTTGCCGGGCGGCGACGATCGCCCGCGCCCGGAGCGTCTGCAGATAGGCCAACGCCGTAGCCTGCGCGGCCGCCTCCGCGGCGAGCCCGCTGTCGGCCTGGACGCCGGCGAGCTGCGAGCGCGCCGCGCGGACCCGCGCGATGCCGGCATAGTCGAAGAGCGTCTGCGTGACCCGTAGCCGCGCGTCGACCAGGTCGAATGGGCCGATGCGCTTGCCGCTCGGGAATCCGGGGAGGTTCGGAAACGGGAAGCCGAACGCGTCCTTGTTCAGCGTTTGATTGACCCAGCTGCCGGTCGCCGACAACCCGGGCAACAGCGGCGCACGCGCTTCGCGCACGCGCGCGCGGGCTTCATCGGTCCGAAAACCCGCCAGGGTGACGAGTGGCGCGGCGCCGGCGGCGCGGCTGACCGCGGCGGCGAACGACAGCGGGAGCGGAGCACCGTCCTGAGCCCCAAGGCCGACTGGGATCGCGGCGGCGATCGCCAGAGCCAGCACCGAGCGGTTGCGCATGTGGGGGTTCCGCCGATGGGACTAGCGGGCGGCCGCGACTTCCCCGGCGTCCATTACGCTGTCGCGCACCACGCGATCCTGCACCAGCTGGTCATCCCCAATGACGGAGCGTTCCACCGTGCTCCCCTGCACCCGGACGTTGCGCCCCAGGATGGCGTGCTGCAGGGTGCTGCCCGCGACCATGCTTCCCGTTTCGATCGTCACGTTGGGTCCGATGGTCGAGTCCACGAGCGTCACCCCTGCCTCGATGCGCACCGGCTCGCGGATCACCACTCCCGGCGCCGGGGCCGGAGTCACGCCCCGGCCGTTGCGCAGCAGGTGCTCGTTGGTTTCGAGCAGCGTGTCCACCTTGCCGCAATCGTACCACCCCGTGACGCTCGCCGTGAGCAACCGCCGACCGTGGTCGACCATGTACTGGAACGCGTCGGTGAGGTAGTACTCACCACCTTTCCCCGGCGGCTGCGCCAGCACGTGCGCGATGCCGTCGAACAGCGTGCTCCAATCCTTGACGTAGTACAAGCCGATGTTCGCGAGCCGGCTCACCGGCGTATCCGGCTTTTCGACGATACGGCGCATGTACCCGTGCGCATCGTTGACGATCACCCCGAACCGCTGATAGTCCTCGACCTCTTTCGCCCACAGGATGCCGTCGGCATCGCTCGTGCGGATCACGTTCAGGTCGGCATCGAACAGGGTATCGACGAAGATGATCATCACCGGACCGTCGACCCACGGCCGCGCCAGGTTGATCGCCCCGGCGGTGCCGTCCAGGGTCCGCTGCTCCACGAAGCGCGCGGGGACGCCGTAGTGCGCCCGGATGTAGCGCTCGACGTCCGCCTTCAGGTGGCCGGTGATGACGATCAGCTCCTCGACGTCGAATCCCGCCACCGTGTCCATGACGTAGTCCATCACCGGTCGGCCGGCGACGTGCACGAGCGGCTTGGGCACGCGCTTGGTGAGCGGCAGGAGGCGGGTGCCTTTGCCCGCGAGCGGAACGATGATCTTCATCGATCTCACACCCTCCCGTAGCGGTCCTGGAGCCGGACCACGTCGTCGATCTCGGGCGTCGAGGCCTCGAGCAGGTCGCTCGTGACCACCGCTTCGAACTGATGGACCAGCTTGGGCTGGATATGGAACGCCTCTCCCTGGGCCAGGCGGCGCTCGATCAGGGTCTCCCCCTGCTGAAGCCGCAGCAGGATCTCGCCCGAGAGCACGTAGATCGATTCGTCTTTCTTGTTGTGATACTGGAGACTCAGCACGTGTCCCGCCTCCACATGCAGGATCTTCCCGACATACCGGTCGGTGCGGGCCCAGATCACCTCGTGGCCCCAGGGCTTCTCGACGCGGTACGGCAGCTCGGTCATGCCTCCTCCGCGAGCGACAGGGACAGCGACGACGGTGTCGTCACGCAGGCGGTGACGCATACCCCGCATCCCACGCACCCCTCCGGCTTCAGCACCGGGTGCCCGCCCTTGTCCATCGCCAGCGCGCGCTCGCCGATGGGGCAGGAGCGGGCGCACACACCGCAGCTCGCGCCGTGGAACGTTATGCACCGATCCACGTCGAGCGCCAGCACGCCCAGCCGCACGCTGCGCCAGCC
>JBOHST010000303.1:0-8513 GCA_050733375.1 Gemmatimonadales bacterium | reverse complement strand
CTTCGCGCAGCCCGTCGCCTACCGGCTCCGCATCGCGCACGATTCCGGCGTGGTAGCGCCGATCGTGGACACGCTGCTCGATGTGACGCAATACGCGCTCCGTCGCCCGCTGAAACCCGGCGCGCCGCTGTTTTGGCGGGTGGAGGCAACGAGCGCTACCGGCGTGACGGCGTCCACCGGCCCCGTCGGACCGATCGCGATCCCGGCCTGGGCTCGGCTCACTTCGCTCGCCGACTCTGCTGGATCGGCGACAACCGAGGTCCAGCCGACGTTCACGTGGTCGCCGGTCGCGATCGCGAGCCCGCCCGGACCGTTTCGCTACGATCTGTTCGTGCGCCGCTCCAACAGCCAGATCGAGACCTTCGGCGTGGGTGGGCTCACCGACACGACGTTCCTGCTGCCGCAGCCGCTCGAGCGCAACGCGACCTACATTTGGGAGCTCGTAGTCCACGCCGGGACCGACACCTCGCGCGTCTCCGCTCCGGCGCCGTTCGTCGTATTGGACGTCTCGGCCCCACCCGCCACGCTGCTGTATCAGAACTTCCCCAACCCCTTCCCCACCCCGACCCGCGCCACGACGTGCATCTGGTTCGACCTCGCGTCCCCCTCGGCAGTCATGCTCGAGATTCTCGACTTGCGGGGTGGTGTGGTGCGGCGCCTGCTGCCCAGTGCCAATTTCCCCAGCGTGCTGCCGGCAGGCCGGTACGGGCGCGGGGCGGCCGGAGTGGGGTTGTGTGAACCGCAGTTCGGGTGGGACGGCCGTGCGGACGACGGCCGGTGGCTTCCCGCCGGCGTGTACCTGTACAAGTTGAAGGCGGGCGGTGTAATTCAGTTCAAGCGCATTGTTTACCGCGGAAGGACGCCCTGACCCTGTGGACTTGATCACCGTTGGAACCGGCACGGTCGCCCCGTCGGCCACCCGCACCGCCGCCTGTCATTTCGTCCGACGCGGTGAGATCAACCTGCTGCTCGACTGTGGTCCGGGGACGCTGCATCGGCTCGCCGCGTTCGGATTGCCGTGGGCGGAGATCAGCCACGTCGCGCTGTCGCATTTCCATCCAGACCACTTTGCCGAGCTGCCGATGCTCGTGTACGCGCTCAAGTACACGACCGTTCCACCGCGCAGCGAGCCGCTGGTGGTCCTCGGCCCGCCGGGTGTGGTGCGGCTGGTCAAGGCGCTCGCGCAGGGCTACGGCGCCTGGCTGCTCGATCCGGGGTTCCCGATCCTCATCATGGACGTGCAGCCGGGCGAGCCCTTCCCGCTCGACGCGGAGCTGACCCTCGAGACCTTCCCGGTACCGCACACCGCCGAGAGCGTGGCGCTCGGCCTCATCGCCCCTGAGGGCCGCCTGGTGTATACCGGAGACACGGGGCCCTCGCCGGAGCTGGCGCGCTGGGCCAAGGGCTGCGACCTGTTGCTCGCCGAGTGCTCGCTCCCCCAGGGGATGGCGATTGACATCCACCTCACGCCGGAACAGGCCGGCGACCTCGCCCAGGAAGCCGGGGCGCGGCGCCTCGTCTTGACGCACTTCTATCCGCCTGTTGAGAATTCTGACCCGGCCCGGGCGGCGGCCAGCCGCTTCACCGGGCCGGTCACGGCCGCCGCCGACGGCGACCGATTCACCATCTGAACGAAGGGGAAGAGCGACCTCATGCTGATCGTGATGCGCCACGGGGCGACCGAGGAGGAAATCCAGCGGGTCGTCGGGGTCATTCGGGAGATGGGCTATCAGGCCCGCCCGATGCCCGGGGCGCAGCGCACGGCCGTTGGCCTCGTCGGCAACGACGGCCGGGTGGATTCCTCGCGGCTCGAGGGACTGCCCGGCGTGCAGGAAGTGATCCACGTCTCCAGACCGTACAAGCAGGTGAGCCGCGAATGGAAACCCGAAAATACCATCGTGCGGCTACCCGGTGGGGTCACCGTCGGTGGCACAGACGTGGTGGTGATCGCGGGCCCCTGCTCGGTAGAGTCGGAACGCCAAATCATCGAAGCGGCGCGCATCGTCCGTGAAGCGGGCGCCGTGATTTTGCGAGGCGGCGCGTTCAAACCACGCACGTCCCCATACTCGTTTCAGGGGTTGGGCCGGCCGGCGCTGAAGCTCCTCACGCGCGCGCGCGAGGAGACCGGTCTCCTCGTCTGCACCGAGGCCATAGACACCGAGGGTGTCGGCTGGGTGGCAGAGGTCGCCGACATCATCCAGATCGGTGCGCGCAACATGCAGAACTTTTCCCTGCTGCGCGCGGCGGGGCGGGCCGGCAAGCCAGTGCTCCTGAAGCGCGGCATTGCGGCGACGATCACCGAGCTGCTGCTGTCGGCCGAGTACCTGCTCGCCGAAGGCAACCAGGATGTCATACTGTGCGAGCGGGGCGTGCGCGGATTCGACACGTTGACGCGCAACCTGTTCGACCTCAGCGCCGTTCCCGTCGTGCAGAAGCTGTCGCACCTCCCGATCATCGCCGATCCCTCGCACGGCACCGGACTGCGCGACAAGGTGATCCCGATGGCCCGTGCCGCGGTTGCAGCCGGGGCGGATGGTGTGATGATCGAGGTCCATCCCAATCCGGATGAGGCCAAGTCGGACGGAGCCCAATCATTGTTTCCCGACCAGTTCGCGCAGCTGATGCGCGAGGTGCGCGTGATCGCGGAAGTGATCGGGCGACGCATCGCCGATCCGGCGCCGGTGGGAGCGTGAGCGTCGCACGACTGAACCAGGCCGCCACGATCCTGGCGCTGACCGTGGCAGGTCTGCCAGCCGATCCTGCGCGCCTGTCCGCCCAGGACCCCTGGCCCGCCCTCGATCGCGCCAGCGCCGCGTATCAGCGGGTGCAGACACTCGCGGCTGATTTCGTACAGGTGGTGACAAACCCGATGGTCGGCGACCCCGATACCACCCGTGGCCGGCTGTACCAGCAGCGCCCGAGCCGCTTCGCGATGCGATTCACCGAGCCGCGAGGAGATCGCATCGTGGCCGACGGCCGGTGGCTATGGCTCTACACGCCGAGCACGACTCCGGGTCAGGTCATCCGCACGCGCATCCCCGAGAACGGGACCACCGGCCCAAACCTCATCGGCCAGTTCGTGGAACGGCCGCGCGAGCGCTACGGCGCCCGGTACGTCCGCGCCGACTCCACCGGTGCGGGGTTGCTGGACGTCATTGCGCTCACTCCGCGGGACAGCGCACTCCCGTACAGTGCGGCCGTGGTATGGGTGGGTCGTGGGGACGGCCTGGTGCGCCGACTCGAGATCACCGAGAGCGGCGGTCAACAGCGGGTGGTGATCCTCAGGAATCTGAAGGAGAACGTCGCGGTGGCGGCGCGGGAGTTCCGCTTCACGCCTTCGTCGAGCGTACGCGTAGTGGATCAGTAGCCAGCGCCTGGGCGACGCGCGCCGCGACGGCCTCGTCCATACCGCGCCGCCGGGCCAGCTCCAGCGCTGCCTCCCCTAACCGTCGGTACAGCTCGGCTTCGGTCCCCGAGAGCGCCCCGAGGTGACGCGTCAGCGTGTCGACGTCCCCACGCGCCACCGGGCCGGTCAGCGCAGCGAGCGGCCCCTGCCGCCGCAGATTGTCGAGCGTCCCTCCCACCAGCGGAGCGAGCGCCTCCCAGGCTTCTCCCTCGGTCAGCCCGGCCTCCCGCATCAAGCGCTCCGCCACCGCCTCCACCACCACAAAATAGTTCGACGCGAATACCGCGCCCGCGTGGTACAGGGGCTTGGCGCCAGGTCGCAGGCGGAACGGCCGCAGCCCGACGGCGCGGGCCAGCCGCTCGGCGGTTTCGACCGCGCGCGGCATCCCCTCGACCGCCGCCCAGGCTCCGCGCAGGTGCTCGGGAGCGCGCTCGGGCTCAACCAGTGTCTGCAAGGGATGCAGTGAGCCGAGTGCCGCCCCGCAGGGAGTGAGGATGTGCAGGACGTCGTGGCTGCGGGAGCCCGAGACATGAAGAATCACGTGATCGGCCTGCACCGCCTTGCGGGCCGCGAGCGCCGCGGCGAGCGGCGGGATCGCATCGTCGGGAACCGCGAGCACGACGACCGCAACGGCACCGATCCAAGGCGGTGGCGCGTCGGCGGGTCCGACCGTGAGCGTGAGGGGAGCCGGGACGGATTTCGCGTGCCGCCCGTGGAGCCGGACGTCGTACCCCGCCCGCGCCCAGGCGAGCGCCAACCCCGTCCCGGCGCGACCGGGGCCGATCACCCCCACCGTGAGGGCGGCCGGCCCCGACGACCGCGTCACGGGTTCTTGAGCGAACCCGGTGCCGTGAACGCGAAGAGGTCTTGCGGCAACCGGGCGCGGCGAGCGAGTCCCAGCGCCTCCTGCACCTGGTGGTCGCTCTGCATGCGACGCCGCACTTCGGCGGGCCGCCCGAAAACGTAGCGGACCACCTCGTAGCCCAGCTCCTCCGCGATGAGACTGCGGGCGCCGGCCAGCACGCTGTCCGGCACGGCGGCGGCGCGCGTGCGCAACCGCCGCAGGGCCTCGTTGACCATCGCGGGGGTGACCGTGAAGTCCGCCGACGCCACAGCGCGCTGCGACTTCAGCTCCAGCGCGTATCCCGTCAGGACATCGCGAAACACCGAGAAGTTGCTGCCGAGCGCCCGCATGAACGTCCGCTCGACGGTCGTAAACGTGTCGGCGGCGGCGAAGAGGTCGGGTCGGATCCCGCCTCCGCCACGCACGGCGCGGCCGGCATCGGTGTGAAACACGGGCGCGGAGTCCGCCGCCGCGGAGTCCTTGCCCGCCGCCGCCGCGGTCACCGCCGCCACCTGGTCCTCCTCGCTCTTGCTGTCACGCTGAATGGTGCGACCGCTCGGGGTATACCAGCGCGCGGTCGTGAGCTTCAGCGCCGTCTCCGGCGACAGCACATACAGCGACTGAACCAGCCCCTTGCCGAAGGTCGGCGTACCGACGACTAGGGCGCGGTCGTGATCCTGGAGCGCGCCGGCGATGATCTCCGCGGCGCTCGCCGTGCCGCCGTTCACCAGCGTCACGATCGGCAGCTTCGGCCAGCGCTGCGGGCGCGAGTCGCGGTACATGTGCGTCGCGTCCGGCGCGCGGCCGCGCGTGGCGACGACCTCCTCCCCCGGATCCAGGAACAGGTCGCTCACCGCAATTCCCTGGGACAGCAACCCGCCCGGGTTGCTCCGGAGATCGAAGATCAGGGACCGCATTCCCTTCGCGGTCAGGCTATCCACCGCTTTGGAGACTTCGTCCGCCGAGGTCTGGCTCACCGGGCTGAGCGAGATGTAGCCCACGCGGTCGTCGAGCAGCATCGCGACCTGCACGGATCGGATGTGGACGCGGGCGCGGGTGATCTTGAAGGCAATCGGCTCCGCAACTCCCGCACGCCGGATCTTCAGCTCCACCGTCGTCCCCGGGTTGCCGCGCAGCTCCCTCACCGCCTGGTCGTTCTTCCAGCCCTCGGTGGAGCGGCCGTCCAAGGCGATGATTTCGTCGCCCGACTGGACACCGGCCCGCTCGGCAGGGGTGTCGGGCAAGGGGGCGATGACGGTAATCCATCCGTTCCGCACGTCGATCTGGATCCCCAGGCCGCCGTAATCCCCGCTCGTCTGCTCGCTCAGCGCGCGGAAGTCGTCCGGTTTGAGGAACGTCGAGTACGGGTCGTGCAGCTGATCGAGCAGCCCGTCGATCGCCATCTGGTACAGGTTGCGCTCGTCGATCGAATCGACGTAGAAGTCGGCCACCCGTGAGAGGACGTCGTCGAACAAGCGGGCCTGTTGGTACACCGTCCCGTGCGGGCCCGTGTCGCGCTGCAACAACCAGCCGCCGGTTACGAGAGCGACGCCTGCCAGGGCGGATACGAGGACCAGCTTTCGATGCGTCATGAGACTCCCCGCGTTGAGAGTGCCGTCAGCGCCTGCAGCTCCCGCCAGGCTGTTTCCAGCACGATTGGCTTCGACGGTGTCGCGTCGAGGTGGACCACCCCCGGGCCCGCTGCCACACGATACGCATCGCGCACGCGCTCGTGAAAGGTGTCATCCTCACGCTCAAATCGATCCTGCACCTTCCGTGCCCGGCGCTGGCGCTCCCGACCGACCTCGACGGGAATGTCGAGCACCAGCGTCAGGTCGGGCACGAGCCCTCCGGTGGCCAGCCGCAGCGCGGCATCCACGTCGTCCGCCGGCAACCCGCGCCCGGCGACCTGGTACGCCCGGGTGGAGAGATCGAACCGGTCGGCGAGCACGACCTGGCCTGCCTCGATCGCGGGGCGGATGACGCGCGCCACGAGATCGGCCCGGGCGGCGAGAATCAGGAATAACTCGGCCGCCGGCGAAATCTCATGGCGCGAGCGCAAGGCGACCTTGCGCGCGGCTTCGGCCACCGGTGTGCCACCGGGCTCCCGCACCGACAGCACCTGCATCCCGTCGGCGAGCAGCCGCGCTCCCAGCGCGCGCACTAGCGACGACTTGCCTGCTCCGTCTGGTCCTTCCACGACCACGAACGCGCCCGTCACGATCACCCGAGTGAGATGATCGGGCTCGCGGCACCCTTCTGGATGCCTTCGTAAATCCGCGCGTTGACCTTGGCCATCAGCTTCTCGAAATTCGCCTGGGCCACGGCCATCTGCTGATACACCGGGTTCACCTGAATGCTTTGGACGGCCTTGTCGTACTGTTCGGCTTGCTCCGGCGTCGGCTCTTTCCCCTGCCGGGCGGCCGCCTCGATTTCGCCGGCGAGTTTTTCCATTTCGGCGAGCATCCGTTGACAGTCGGCGTCCTCGCGCAACCGTTCGCTGGCCCGCTTCAGGGTCTTGTATTCATCGGTTTGCCCGATCAGGCGGCCCAGGTCTTGCGCCTTCTCATCGATCACGCGTCCCCCTCAGACCGCCAGTGCGTAGCGCGGCCGGCCAAAGAGATCCCGGTGGATGTTCACGTGGCTCCATCCGGCGTCGTGCGCGAGCGCCCGGACAGCCGCATGGCGGCGCTCGTCGATCTCGAGCGCCAGCAACCCACCCGGCTCGAGCACCGCTCGCGCCCCGGCGAGCAGGGCGCGGGTGGCGGCGAGCCCGTCGGGGCCGCTGGCGAGCGCAGCCTTCGGCTCGAACTCCCGCACCCCGGGATCGAGCGCCGCCCACTCCCCCTCGGTGAGATATGGCGGATTGGCGACGATCACACGACAGCGCTCTGCCGGAAGGGGAGCGAGCAGATGGCCGACGCGCACTTCCACTGGAACGCCCGGCCGAACCCGCGCGACGTTCTCGCGCGCCAGCGCCGCTGCCTCGAGCGAGCGGTCCGTTGCAATGATCCGCTCGAACCGGCCTTCGATCGCGAGCGCTAGGGCAATACACCCAGTGCCGGTCCCAACATCGGCGACCACGCCTCCCGGCTTCCCAGCGGCCCATCGCAGCGCCAGCTCGACCAACCCTTCCGTTTCAGGGCGCGGAATCAGGGCGCGACGGTCCACGGCCAGCTCCAGCGTCCGGAACGCCGCTCGTCCGGTCGCGTAAGGTGCTGGCATGCCGGCGGCCCGACGGGCAACGGCCTCCTGGAAGTCTTCCACGAGCGCGGGCGCGGCCGGGCCGTCGCGCTCGATCCAGACCGCGCCTGGCGAGCACCCGGCCAACGTGCTCCACAGCGCTACCACTTCACGCCGCGGCTCCGGCACACCCGAGCGCACGAGCGTGGCCGCGGCGGATTCCAGCAGCGCGGCGAGCGATACCGGGCATGCGATTTCAGGCACTGAGCCGTTCCCGCTCGCCCGCGAGCTTGAGCGCGTCGATCAGCTCGTCGATCCGCCCGTCCATCACGGCGGCGAGGTTGTGCGCGGTGTATCCAATGCGGTGATCGGTCACGCGGTTCTGCGGGAAATTGTAGGTGCGGATCTTCGCGGAACGGTCGCCCGTGCCCACCTGGGCGCGCCGCGCGCGGGCGCGCTCGGCCTCCTGCTCGGCGACCATCCGGTCGAGCAGCCGCGAGCGCAGGATCTCCAGCGCCTGAATCTTGTTTTGCAGCTGGGATTTCTGGTCCTGGCATTGCACGACGAGGCCGGTCGGAACGTGCGTGATCCGCACCGCGCTGTCGGTGGTGTTGACGCTCTGCCCGCCCGGGCCCGACGAGCGGAACACGTCGATGCGCAGGTCTTTCTCCTCGATCCTGACGTCCACCTCTTCGGCTTCCGGGAGCACCGCCACGGTCGCCGCCGACGTATGAATGCGGCCCTGGGCTTCCGTCGCCGGGACCCGCTGGACGCGATGTACTCCCGATTCGTAGCGCAGCGTGCCATAGACCCGCGGACCGCGCGCCGCGAAAACCGCTTCCTTGAGCCCGCCCAACACCCCTTGACTCAGGTCGAGCACCTCGACCTTCCACCCGCGGCGCTCACTGAATCGTGTGTACATGCGGAACAGCTCGGCCGCGAAGAGCGCCGCCTCGTCGCCACCCGTCCCGGCCCGGACCTCGACGATGGCGTCGCGGTCATCCAGCGGGTCGGGTGGGGCGAGCAGCTCACCGAGCTGCGTCTCGAGTCGCGCGATTTCGGGTCGCAACCGCTCCCCGT
>JBOHST010000302.1:0-5519 GCA_050733375.1 Gemmatimonadales bacterium | reverse complement strand
GGCGCGGCGAGAACGCCTGGCGCTCCATGCCGAAGCGGGCCAGATCGAACCGGCTCGCGGCGGTCGCCATGAACTCGATGGCGCAACAGGCAGTGCCGAACGGCATCGGCCAGAGGGAATTGGCGCGGGAGCGATTCACGGCCCAATCGACGCCCTTGTCGAGGCCCGTCACCTTGAGCGCCCACCGCACCAGCTCCTCGAACTTGGTGAGTTGGTAGTTCGGGCTGCCGGCGATTTCTTTGGTTTCGATGACGTGTTTCATGGACCATCCAGCATTCGGAAATCGTAAGGAGAAAGTCGTAGGGTAAGAACTCGTAAGGAGAAATCGTACGGTTCTCTCCATACGCCGTTGCCCCTTACGCCGTCCTCCCTACGCCTTCTCAATTCCATTGGAACGCCCCCCTCTTCCACACATAGATGTATCCAATCGCCAGAATCCCCATGAACACGAACATTTCCACCAGCAGAAACCCGGTCGTGACCGACGCCGTCCCGCTAGTGAAGATCGCCGCCCAGGGGAGCAGAAAGACCGTTTCGATGTCGAAGACGATGAACATCATGGCGACGAGGTAAAACTTGATCGAAAATCGGTCGCGCGCCGTGCCGAGCGGCGTCATGCCGCTCTCGTAGGGCATCCCCTTCACCGCCGTCGGCCGGCGCGGCGCCGCGAAGTGGGAGACCACGATCAGCAGCACGGCGTTCGCCATCACGAACGCAAGCAGGATCAGGAAGATGCCGTAGGGTCGGAGCACAGTCTTGTGAAAGATTTCACTCGTGAAAAATTTCACTTAGCGCGACCTGAAGCTACCCGCCGCAATTCTCCGTGTCAACCGAATGACGTGGCGTAAGTGCAGATGGCGCCGTTAGATTGCGCCGCCATGTCGATCAAATCCGACCGCTGGATCCGACGCCAGGCAACCGAGCACCGCATGATCGAACCGTTCGCCGACAGCCAGGTGCGCGCGGGGGTGATCTCCTACGGCGTCTCCTCGTACGGCTACGACATGCGGGTGGCCCCGGAGTTCAAGATCTTCACCAACGCCCTCTCGGCGATCGTGGACCCCAAGCAGTTCGACCCGAAATCGTTCGTGGAGTTCTCGGGCGAGACCTGCGTGGTGCCGCCCAACTCCTTCGCCCTGGCCCGCTCCGTCGAGTATTTCCGCATCCCGCGCAACGTGCTCACCATTTGCGTCGGCAAGAGCACCTATGCGCGCTGCGGGATCATCACGAACGTCACGCCGTTCGAGCCCGAGTGGGAGGGCCACGTGACGCTCGAGATCTCCAACACCACGCCGCTGCCGGCCCGGATCTACGCCAACGAAGGGATCGCCCAGGTGCTGTTCTTCACGGCAGACGAGGGCGACGAGTGCGAGCAGAGTTACGCCGACAAGAAGGGGAAGTACCAGGCGCAGGTGGGGATTACGTTGCCAAAACTTTAACAGGTGTCAGGTGCCAGGTGTCGGGTGTCAGGTCTCAACCCTGATACCTGACACCTGAGACCCGACACCCGACACCTAAGGAACTACCCCACCCGCCACCCGCGCCACCCACAACCCTGAATTGATGTCGCTCGCGTAGATGAAGCCGTGGTGCGGAATCGCGCTCCAGGTGAGCGCCATGTTGGGCCGGTACCCCTCCAGCGATCCGGTATAGAGGCTGCCCACCACGCGCCCTTGGGCGCGCAGGTCGCCGCGCAGCTCGCCGCTCACGTCCACGACGCGGATGCCCCCGTTGTAGCCGCCGATATAGGCCAATCCATCCTGGACGGTGATGTTGTGCACCCCGAACTCGATCGGGTCGTAGAATGCCACCGGGCGCGGATGCTCCAGATTGGTCACATCGACCACGTGCATCAGCCCGCGCGTGGCAAACTGCTCGCGTGAGAACAGGTCCGCCGTCCCGGGATACGACTCGTCACCCAGAAAGACGTAGTTCCCCGAGCGGAACACGGCGTGGGTCCCCGCGATGTAGCCCGGCGGGTACAGCCCGGCATGATTGTAGCCGTACCGGGACACAAACTGCGGGTTCGTAATCGCTCCCCCCTTGATCCCGTTGCCGACGTCGAGGATCACCAGTCCGTCGCGCCAGTACGCGAGGTAGGCCAGGCCATTTTCGACGTACACATCGTGGAGGTAGCGCTGCGGGATGATGTTCAAAAACTCGACGGCGTACGGCACGGCGGGGATCTCGCGCGGGATCTCCCACCGAGCCACCTGCTTGGGGGCGCGCGGATCGGAGAAGTCGACGATCCGGAGCGAGCCGGTCGCGTCGTCAGTCGCGAAGACGTAGTGCTGGTACACGAATGCGCTGTGCACCCCGCCGGTCACCGTTTCGGTGAATTCCGACAGCAGCGTCGGGGACCGGGGATTCGAGGTGTCGAAGAACATCAAGCCGTTCTTGCGGCTGCTCGCGCCCTCGCGACTCAGCACGAGAATCTTGCCGTCGGCGCTGGTCATCACGTCGTTCACGAGGCGCGCGTCGACGGTCAGCGAGTCCACCAGTTTGGGCGACGCGGGGTCGCCGATATCGAAGACGTACACCGCGCTCCCGATGCTCGTCACGTAGGCCACGTCGCCCACCGGCCAGATCTCCGCGCCCTGAACGTCCTTGGGAAGCGACGTGTGGGACACGACATCGACCCACCGCGGGTCGCGGCGCGGCAGGATCTGCACCGCGGCGGTGGCGACGCGATTGCCGACGGTGGCGGTGACGGGATACGTCCCGGGGATCCGGGCCACGAGGCGGCCATCGGGAAACATCTCGGCGCCGGCGCCGGTCACGCCCCAGCGCACCCGCACGCCGCCCACGGGCCGGCCGTTGGCCCCGCGCGGCTCCGCACGCAACGCCACGACGTCCCCGACCCGCGCCGGCGCCGGCGGGAGAATCCGCAGCGTCGCGACGGGATTCGCCCGGACCGTGATGTCGTAGCGGGCGGTCAGCGCGCCGAGGGCCGCCCCGATCGTCGTGCGACCCACGGCCTTCGCCCGCACGAACCCGCTCGGCGACACATCGGCGACCGCCGCGCCGATCGAGTGCCATTGGACCCCCGCCGTCCCAAGGCCTGCGTCCAGCGGATCACCGACCGACGTGGAGGCGCGGGCGGCGAGATGCAGGCCCTCCCCCACGACCAGGTCGGGGCCCCCGTCCGGCGCGACAATCTCGAGCCGCACCGGCGCTCGCTCCGCGATGTCGAGCACCGCGAACCCCGGCTTGCCGCCGACCAGGGCGAAGACGTAGGTCTGCCCGGGGCGCGTGGTCGTGACCAGACCGGCCGAATCGGCCGCCGCGATATCGAAAGGCGTCGCGAACCACACGGTCGGGGCGCCGGTCACGACCGCGCCGCTCGTGTCCTTGGCCGTGACCGAGAAGCGAATCGTGTCCCCGGCGGTCACCGCCGCGCGAGCCGGACTCATCTCGACGGTGGCGATTTGTTGAGCATGAAGTGCATTGGCGAGGAGCAGTAGCAGCGCGCCGTGCACGAGCGGCGCTGGGACGTGACGCACGGATGCGCAAGAGTATGACATAAAGAACCTCGGCCTATTTCGGATTCAGTATCTGGTCGATGCGCGCCAGGAGCTGCACGACGTGCGCCCGCGTGGGCCGGTCGGTCACCCGGGCCTGCGCTGCTCGCAGCACCACCACGAGGTCCTGCAGCTCGAGGCGCGCCAGCGCCTGCGCGTCGCCGGGGCGCGGCGGCGGCGGCTCGAACCCGGCGAACCCCAGGAACGGACTCGGCGGGGGCACGAGAGGCGTGTTGAGCAGCCGGTCCATTTGCTCGACAAAGGCGCGCTGCAGGTTGCGCCGATACCCGTCCACGACAGGGGCGCCACGGTACTCCGCGAAGATGCCGCGGCGCACTTCACCGAACAGGTCGGCGAGCGTGTAAGCCTCCCCGGCCGGCTGCGTCGCCTGCTGGTCGGCGAGGCGGGACAAGCGCGCGTCCTGGAACAGCGCGTTCAGCACCGCCGTCTGGCGGACCCGCACCCGCTCCACGAACCCGGCGGGCTCGATGCGCCGCAGCACCTCGGGGTCGAAGAAATAGGTCGGCGTGGCGAACGCGTTGCCATTCAGGAACCGCACGGCCTCGGCCTGACGCGCGCGCGGCACCGGCGTGTGGATGACCCCGCCTTGCGACGGATACTTCTCGTGCCGCAGCACCCCGCCCACCATCACCGCCACGTGGTTCATCTCGAGTCCCCACTGTCCGATGACCCGCCCATACAGGTCGCTGAGCAGATCGTAGTCCTCGAGCCGGTTCGTGGTGGCCGCGGGGATCAACATCGGCACCAGGCGCTTGAGATTGGCGAGGCCGAAGCGCGTCGCTTTGATGGGGTCATCGCCCAGTGCCTCGGTCTGGGTGCGGGGGTCGATGCCGTCGGGATTGCCGAACCGCAACCACGGCATTGCGTCCTGGAGTCGAGCCAGGGAGTCGAGGAACGTCCGCTCCGCTTCGGGACTCGCGGCGCCCGGCACGCGCCGGTAGCCCCAGTCGATCACATAGTGGTCCCAGATCCCGATCTTCGGCATCAGCTGCACGTCGTCCCCCGGTTGCGCCACGTAGTTGTTGCGCGCGTAGTCCATGATCGAGTAGGACGTGCCGTGCTGCCGCGTGTAGGTCGGGCTGCGCAGCGAATCGACCGGGTAATAGCCCGACGAGAGCTGGTTGTGCGGCAGGCCGAGGGTGTGCCCCACCTCGTGCGCGGCCACGTAGGCCACCATTTCTCCCATCACCGAATCGGGAAATGGCAAGGCCCGGGCACGCGGGTCCACTGCCCCCGCCTGCACCCAGTACCACGCCTGGAGCAGGCTCGTGATGTTGTGGAACCAGCCGATATTCGACTGCAGGATCTCGCCGGTCCGCGGGTCGTTGACGTGCGGCCCGTACGCATTTTCGATGGTGGACGGCAGCCAGCGGATCGCCGAGTAGCGGGCGTCGTCGAGATCGAACTCGGGGTCGTCCTGCGTCGAGGGCGCAGCCCGGGCCATGATGGCATTGCTGAACCCCGCGGCGCGGAACACCGGCTCCCACATCCCGACGCCCTTGATCATCCACGGCACCCACTTCTCCGGCGTGGCCGGGTCGAGGTAGAAGACGATCGGTTTCACCGGGTCGCTCACCGCGGCGCTCGGATCCTTGGGCTCCAGCCGCCACCGAGTGATGTAGCATCGGGTGGGCACCCGCGGGTCGTCCGTCCCGAAATCCTCGTAGCTCACCGAAAAAAACCCGACGCGGTTGTCGCACAGCCGCGGACGCATGGCCTGTTCCGGCAGCAGCACCATCGAGAAGTTCGTGGGAATGGTGATGGTGTTGAGCGACCGGTCCGGGAAGCCGCCCGCGGGACCGGGCACCGAGTCCACCTCGAAGGTCTGCAGCGCGGTCACTTCCACGTTACGGGGGAAGCTCCGCGCCCGGTCCACAAACGAGCGCGCCGGGTCGAAGCGCCGCACGCGCATCCCGAGCTGGCGCGCGTTGAGCTCCGACACGTCGCTCGTGAACAAGCTCGTCACCTCGACGACCG
>JBOHST010000301.1:0-14528 GCA_050733375.1 Gemmatimonadales bacterium | reverse complement strand
GGCGGATGTCCGCGTGATCCCCCAACAGTCCGGCATCCACCGTTGGATCCAGGCCGCCGACCTGTTGGTCAGCGGCTCGCACCAGGATACCGAAGGATTGTCGCGCGTCCTGTTCGAGGCGATGGCGTGTGGTACCGTACCGGTCGCGACCGACATCCGTGGCAATCGCGATGCCTTGACCCCTGAGTCGGGGATTCTCGTCCCGGAGAGAGCGCCGGCGGCGATCGCCCGCGCCGTGCTGGACCTGATGGGCGCGACGGCGGAACGGCTGGCGGCGATGCGGGCCGCGGGTGTGCGCCGAGCCCGGGAGACGTTCGACATCCGGTTGCATGCCCGCGGAGTCGAGGCGTTCTATCGCGACATCCTCGCCCTTGCGCCCCCTCACGAGCCGGCCGAGCTTCCTCCGCGAGGGGGGCGATGACCTTGACGATGACAGCCGACGGCACGCGAAGGAGGGCGCTCGGCGTCGTACTGGCGCTCGGCTTCTCGGTCGCCTGCAGTCCACCCGCTCACCTCGCGGCCCAGGCCACCCCGGATACACTGCCCACGGGGTTCGGCTCGTTGCGGCGCGACGACATCGTGCTGCGATTCACCACTGACCAAGTCCAGCTCCAGATCCTGCCGGTCGACGAGCAGGTGATCCGGCTGCTCGCCCCCGACACCTATCGCTCGCTCGCCCAGCTGATCGAGAGCCGGCAAGCCGATATCGCGGACGCGGCGCAGCGCGCCGGTCTCTCGAGCTACAGCCTGGTCCTGGTGACGTTCTTCGCGCTCGTGCCCGGTGCGCGGTTCACGCCCGATGACGTGCAGATCCAGACCGGCGGACGCCAGCTCAGCCCGCAGGGCATCGTGCCGCTGTCGCCCACGTGGAGCACGCTCCAACTCGACCTGAAACAGCAGGCGGTGGCGATCTATCTGTACGCCGGGGGGATCAGCTGGTTCGAGGACCTCAGCGCGAGCTATCAGGGCCCTCTCGGGTCGTGGAGCCGCTCGGTTCGGCTACTGCAGCAGGAGCGCGCCCGGGTGCTGGCGCGGGCGCTGTCCCAGCCGACATCGCCGAATCGGTAAGGAACACCCGGCCGTCGAGGTCGGCGCTCCAGCGCACGCGCTCGTCGACGCACAGTACTCCCACCATAGTCCGGTCGAGCTGCGGAGCGACCGCGAGCGCGCTGTCACACCCCAGCACGAAGAACGCGCTGGACCAGGCCTCGGCCGTCATGCCCTCGCGCGCCACCGTCGTAACGGAGCGCGCCCGGACGGCGGCTTGCCGGGTGCGCGGATCCATGATGGGCGCGGACTGATCCACCGGGGAGAGCGTGCGCACGGACCAGGTGCCGGGCGGGATCTCGATCACGGCGATGACCCGCAGCGTATTGTCGGGGTCCGGGACGCCGACCCGCCGGCCCGCGCGCGGCGTGCTCGTCGTCACCGTCGGCGTCATGATGAGATACTGCCCCCCAAGACTGAGGAGAACGCTGTCCGCGACGGCGCGAAGGGGGAGCAGCGCGCGATCGAGGGCATAGCCCTCGGCGATGCCGCCAAAATCCAGCGTCACGCCGCGCCGTAGCGCCACCGTGCCCAGCGCCGAATCGAACGTTACGCCCCGCCAATCGCGCCGCGTGGGATCGTAAGCCCCGTGTGAGCGCCGCGCTACGTCCAGCGCCGCGCCCAGTACCGCGGTGAAGGCATCAGAGACGCGGCGCGCTTCCTTGCGCCGGTTGATCGTCGCGACCTCTGAGACCTGCGAAGCGATCGACAGCAGCGAATCCACGCGGCGCACCGAATCGAGCGCCTGGTCGGCGGCGCGCGCCAGCGCGGCGGAATCGCGCCCCCAGACTGCGACGCTGAAGATCCCACCCATCACCTCCCACGCGCGTGCCACGGTCGGCGGCGCCGCATGGCGGCACCCGGCCAATGCCAGCGCGGCCGCCACGACGAAGGCGCGCCCTGCTGGCATTGCGAAGGCGATTGTATGAGAATACTTCACGTGTCGTCCATCCCACTCCCCATCGGAATCGCCGTCATCGGCGCGGGCGTCGCGCTCGCGGTGTGGACCGTGCGTCAGGCCCGCCGACGTGTGCGCGCCCTGGAGCGCGACCGCCAGCGCACTGCCGACGAGCTGAACCGCCGGTTGTCCGAGCTGTTCTGGCTGCAGGAGTTGTCCTACGTCCTGTCCGAATCGATCAAGCTCGAGCGTATCGTCGAGCAGGTGGTGCGCTACGCGATGCGGTTTATCGACGCCCGCGGTGCCTTGGTGGCGCTGGCGGGCGAAAACGCCGACGACCCCCTGACCATCGCCGCCGCGGAGGGTTCGCTCGCCGAGCTGAAGGGGACCAGGGTCTCGGCGACCGACCCCGGCCTGGTCGCGCGCTCGGCCCGGAGCGAGCGTCTCGAGCTGATCCGCAACAGCGAGACCGGCGCCCAGCTGGCCGGCGGGCTCGTCGTGGAATCCGCCGCCGCCGTGCCGCTGCGCGCCCACGGCGTGGTCGTGGGCTCGTTGGTCGTCGCCGAAGCGCGTGGGGGCGCCCTTGCCCCTGACGATGTGCGACTGCTCTCTACGGTCGCGACCCACGCCGCTGTCGCGCTCGCCAACGGCCGCTTTTTCGACCTGGTGCGGCGCGGCAAGGAACAGTGGGAGACGACGTTCGACGCGCTGTCCGAGGGGCTCGCGGTAGTGGACGACGACGGGCGCGTCCGTCGCGCCAATCGGTCTCTGGCGGCCATGCTCGGTCAGCCGCTCCCGGCGGTGATCGGCGAGATCCTCGCCTCCGCGCTGCTGGGGCAGGCCGAGGCACTCGACGAGCTGCTCGCGGCGGTTGGTACCGAAGAGCGCCCGGCGCCCCTGGTCAAGCGTGCCCAACTGCCCCAGGGCCGGACGTTCCGGGTGAACGCGGCCCGCATGCCCGGCGGCGACCCCAACCAGGCGGCGGTTGTGCTGGTGCAGGACGTCACCGAACAGCAGATGATGGAGCAGCAGCTGATCCAGAGCGAAAAACTCGCCACGGTAGGGCAGCTGGTCTCCGGCGTCGCCCACGAGCTGAACAACCCCCTCACCTCGATCAGCGGGCTGGCCGAATTCCTGCTCGAGCAAAAGGAGCTTGGCGCAGGCGACCGCGGACACCTCAAGGTGATCCACGAGCAAGCCGAGCGGGCAGGTCGCATCGTGCGGAACCTGCTCACCTTCGCGCGCAAGGGGCCCGCCGAGCGCAGTCGCCTCGACCTGAACGATTTGGTGCAACGCACCCTGCTGCTCGTGAGCTACGACCTGCGGCTGCGCGATGTGGAGACGCAAACGGAATTGCCGGACGATCTCCCGGAAGTGATTGGGGATCGCCACGCCCTGCAGCAGGTCGTCCTGAATCTGCTCACCAACGCGGCCCAGGCGGTGGGCAACCTCGGAGAGAACCGCGCGCGCTGCATCCGCATCGAGACCTGGTACGATAGTCAGGTGCACCTGCGGGTGAGCGACACCGGGCCCGGGGTCCCCGAAGAGCTGGTGCGCCAGTTGTTCACGCCGTTCTTCACGACCAAGGAGCCGGGGCAAGGAACCGGCCTGGGCTTGTCGATCTCCTACTCGATCGTGGCATCCCATGGCGGGCTCTTCAGTTACGAACGGTCCCCCGAAGGCGGCGCGTCGTTCCGCATCGATCTCCCAGCCGCCCCCGCCACGGTCGCCCGCCCGGCGCTGCCGGCGCCCGACTCGCTGTTGACCCAGTTGCCGCCCTCGTTCGCAAAACGGGCCATCTTGCTGGTGGACGACGACCCCGCGGTGCGGCGCTTGGTGCAGGCCCTCTTCGGCCGAGAGGGGCATGCGGTGGATGTGGCGCGCAACGCGGAGCACGCGCTCGACCTCGCCGGCGGCCGCCCCTACGACCTGATCCTCGCCGACGGGCAAGTGAGCGCCCAGGGCAGGTTGTTTGTGGAAGAGTTGATGGCGCGCCACCCGGCGCTCAAGACCCGGACCCTCGTGGCCACGGGCGACGTGCGCCCATCCACCGAAGCGGCGTTGGAGCGGCTCGGCCTGCGCTACGTGCGGAAGCCTTTCAACCTGCGGGACCTGCGGGAGGAAGCGGCGCGGCTGTGGGCCGCGGCGACGCTGTCGTAGGCTTCCGCGGGCCACCCAAAGCTGCCCAGATTGACCGCGCCGCCGGGGACGAATTTGACGCCTTCGCGCAGCAGCAACGCTCGTTGCAGCACCGCGCTGTGCTCCCCGGCGAGCGAGATCCGGCCCGCCGCGTTGATCACCCGCCACCACGGCACGTCGCTGTCTTCGGGGAGCGCCGACAACGCCCAGCCCACGGTGCGCGCCGCGCCGGGACGGCCCGCGAGCCGCGCGACGATGCCGTAGGTTGCCACTCGTCCCTTGGGAATGTGGCGGACGATGCGGTAGATCCGGTGATAGAACGGATTCACGTGACGCGCGTCGCGCGCTGCTGGGGCGCGCCGGGATTGGGTTGGATCGTGGACGGCTCCATGCTACACCGCGTAGGGGACGCCGCTAGGATACCCGGAGCACGTCATCCAGCAAGCCCCCGCCCCCCGACCCCACTATTGACAAAACGTCGTCCAATGCTCTGCGCTCTCGGGGCCAGGCAAACCGCTGGGCGGCGGCCGGCGGCGGCAACCAGTCGAACGCGTCGTGCTCGGCGGAGAGATGCGGCACGGCATCCGCGGAGACGAACGCGGCGAACGCGGGAATGATTGCGAGCTCATCGGTCGCGTGTTGGTAGAATCCTTCGATGCGACTCAGGTTGTAAAACCGCTCGGGCGCCAAGCCGGTCTCTTCCTGCAGCTCCCGCAACGACGCCTGGATCGGCGTTTCGCCGGCTTCGATCGTTCCGTGTACCGTTTCCCACGATCCAGGGTTGCGACCGCCCGGGGCTCGCCGCAGGACCAGCACTTCCAAAATTTCGCCCGCGCCGCGCAGCACGAGGGTATCGACGAAACAGACGCGGATCGCCGTCACACGAGCCGGCGTGGGGCGCGCCTCAATGCGACGGGCGGCGCCGTCCGAGCACCGCTTCGAGGCGGGCGGACAGCGCGCGCGCGCGAAACGGCTTCTGGAGGAAGTCGTCGGCGCCGAGCGCGAATACCCGCACCTCATTGTCCTCGTCGCCCTTGGCCGTGAGCACGATAACCGGGAGGCCGGCCGTGGCAGGCCGCGAGCGCAGGTGCGACAACACGCCGTAGCCGTCGAGGCCCGGCAAATTGAGATCGAGCACGACGATGTCGGGTCCGACGCGGTCCACCTGGTCCAACGCCTGAACGCCGTCGCGCGCCTCGGACACTTCGTAGCCTTCGCGCTCGAGCAGATCCTTGAGGACCTTGCGTAGACTGTCCTCGTCGTCCACCAGCAGGACCTTGGGCGGGGGGCCATGCGCGCCGGAGCGCCGGGTCGTCGCGGTCTCGTCCAGCAGCTCGAAGCTCGTCGCCAGCGGCTCGGGGATGGTCGCCGTGCCGGTCGAGGGGGACGACCGCAACGGGGCGCTGGGGGCGGCAGGCGGTGCGGTGGCGGAACCGCCTTTGCGCGGGGGCTCGGGCGCGGGCGCCCGTTCCTCTTCGGTCGGGACGTCGACGACGCGCAACAACTCATCGACGCTCGATTCCCCGCGCAGCACGTGGGCCAGCCCGCTGTCCCATAACGACCGCATCCCGCTGCGGCGTGCGGCATCGGAGATGCGATCCGCCGTCTCGCCCGAGGCGATGCGGCGTTCGACTTCGGGAGTGATGGTCATGACTTCGAGGATCGAGAAGCGTCCGCGGTAGCCCGTCATGGCGCAGTCCGGGCAGCCGGCGGCGCGATACAGCGGCGTCCCGTGGGGAATCCACTTCTTGAGCCGATCCGGCAGCGCTTCCATCCACACTTCCTTGCAGGTTTCGCACACCCGCCGCATCAGCCGTTGGGCCAGCACGCCGCGCAGCGCGGCCGCGATCTTGTAGGCCTCGACGCCGATGTCCACGAGCCGGGTGACCGCGTTGGCGGCATCGTTGGTGTGCAGCGTGGAAAGCACCAGGTGCCCGGTGAGGGAGGCTTGCGTGGCGATCTGCGCCGTCTCGCGATCGCGGATCTCCCCCACCAACACCACGTTCGGGTCCTGTCGGAGAATCGAGCGCAGCGCCGCCGCGAAGGTGAGGCCCTGCTTTTCCTGCACCTGGACCTGGACGATGCCCTGGATCCGATACTCGACCGGGTCCTCCACGGTCACGATGTTCACACCTTCGCTCTTGATCTGGTTGATCATCGAGTACAGCGTGGTCGTCTTGCCCGAGCCGGTGGGGCCGGTGACGAGAATGATGCCCTCGTGGTACTCGAGCAGCTTCGTGATCGCCTCGATTTCGCTGGGGTTCAGCCCCAGCGAGTCGAGCGATTTGACGGTGGCGCGCGAGTCGAGGATGCGGATCACAACCTTTTCGCCGTGCGCGGCCGGCAGGGTCGAGACGCGCAAATCGATCGGCTGTGAATTCACCGCAACCCGTGCGCGACCATCCTGGGGACGCAGCCGGTCGGCGATGTCGAGCGAGGACATGATCTTGATGCGGGAGATCAACGGCACGCCGGCCGACCGCGGAATCTTCATCACTTGCCGTAGCACGCCGTCGATGCGGTACCGCACCGCCACGCCGCCCTCTTCCGGCTCGATGTGGATGTCGCTGGCGCGCGTGAGGATCCCCTCCGACAGGATGAGATCCACGAGCTTCACCACCGGCCGCTCGCTGGCGGCGGCGGCCGCCTCGGTGATGTTGTATTCGTCGGGCCCGATTTCGTCGGTGAGCTGGACCAGCTCGGCGGACTGCCCCATGTTCTCGAGCAGCCGATCGAGCGCTTTCTCGGGACGGTACTGCACTTCGATCTGCTCGGCGATCTTGGACGGGGACATCAGCAGCAAGCGGATCTCGCGAGCGGTGGCGAATGCGAGAGTCTTTTCCATGTCCAAGTCGAACGGATTGGCGGTGGCGATCTCGAGGTAGGAATCGGTTTCCCGGATCGGCAACACGCGATACCGCCGCGCCAGGGCCTCGGGGAGGGCCGTGCGGGCACCGGGCTCGACCTGGCCGAGGTCGGCCACCCGCAGGCGGAACCGAGTGCCGACCTTCTCAAGGATCTCGTCGTCGGTCGCGACCTTCTCCTGCACGACGGTTTCCCACAACGTCTTCCCCGGCTCCGCCTTGGCGCGCAGCTCCGCGAGGCGCTCGGGCGTGAGCACCTCCATCGTTTGGACCAGCCATTCGTCGGGGAAGTTGGTTTCGGGCATAGACGAGTCTGGAGGAAACCTAGCCGGAAAGCGCGCTCCGGGGCTAGAGGACGCTCCAGAAGTCCCGTGTCACGTCGAACGTGACGTGGGCGCGGCGACTCTGCACGCCGTACCCGGCCTCGACCCGAAACACGCCGAGCCATTCGATGCCGACCCCGGTGGTCACGCGCACCCCCGGCGTCGCGCGCCATGGCGCACCGGCAACGGGTCGCTCGGTCCACCCCGCCGCGACATACGGCGCCAACATGATCGTGCCGGGAGTGCGCGCAGGACCGAGCGCCAGGCTGGGGAACGGCGCCGGCACACGCCACTCGAAGTGGGCGAGCGCACTGGCGCGGCCGCCCCACGCGCGGAAATCGTCGCCGAGCAGTGTGCCACGACCGCCGAGCACGAACGCCCGGTGCGCGGGCAGGTGCGCGCTGGCCAGACCGCCCTGCACGCGAGCCAGCACACGCGTCCCACGGAGGGGAGCGAGCAGATGCGCGGCGCCCGCGAGTCGCAGGTACCTCGCGCCGCCGTCGACTCGGCCGGCTTCCAGCGTCACATCGAAGAAGCGGTCGCGGCGCACCGCGAATCCTTCGCTCGCGCGGCGCACGCCGAGCGTGACCAAATTGACGCCCCGACCGCCGAGCGCCGGGTTGGGCCGGAAGCGACCGGTCGCCGGGGCGGCGCGCACGGCCAGACTCGCGACGTTTTCGCGCGCGGCCGCGAACACCCATTCGACGCTCGCCCCGGACGGCTGGCGCCACGCGACCCGACCGCCCGAAATCCGCACGTAATCGCCGTAGTCATCGCCGAATTCCTGTGCGCCGATCGAATTGATCAACGGGGAGACAATCGGGCCGTCGCCTACGTCTCGCACCTCGCGGTACACGCTAAGGTTGAGCATGCCGGCGCCGCGCGCCCACTGGACGGACAGCGTACCGTCTACCCGGCGATCCGCGAAGCCGTAGCTCAGGCGGGCGCGCCCCTCGATCGCGTCGGTGCGCACCACGGCCCCCACGCCGGGGACAAGACCCTGGACCCGATTGGCGTGCAGCAAATCACTCAAGCCGCGAACGCCGAGCCCGCCGCGACGCACCCCGGAGAGGGCGCGCCGTTCCACGATGCGAGCCACCTCGGCCCGCACCGCCGCGAGGTCGTTCTGACGCACGGGCTCGGCCACGTCCTGGATCGCCGCCTCGAGCGAGGTGCGCCAGGGAAAGGAATCCCGTACCGCCTTCGGCGCGACGCTGATCTCCGGCCCGGCGAACCACGCCGCCGTGAGTCCCGTGTTGAAGTCGTACCGATCCACGTTCCAGCGCCCGCGGATGATGCCCCGCGCCGGGAGATCGAGCAGCCCGGCGCGCCGGCGAATCTCGACCTCCTGATGCCGCGGTAGCCACCAGCGACCCTCGTAGAGCGCGTTGTCGAGGACGATGCTCACGTCTTCGAGCTCCGGATCCCGGTACGCCGCGGGGGTAAAATTGAACGCCAGGCGCACCAGGTCGGCCGTTCGCACATCGAGGTACGCCGTTCCGGCGATGCGCGGGGCGCGAAAATCCTTGGGACGCACCTGCAGCGCGACCACACGCACCTCGTGTCCCGGGAGCGCCACGGTGATGGTGTCGCCGGTTGCGTAGTCATACAGGAGCGGGCCGCCGGGGCTCAAGGGGTGCGGGACATCGAGCACCTCGTCGCCGTCGCCCAGACGGATGGTGCGTCCGAACGCGTTCTGCACAATGCCGAGGTGATCCTGATGGTACACGATATCCGTGGGGAGCTCGGCGCGGTCGCGCCAACCGACGATGCGCTGCTTGCTCGCGCCCGGGGCCTTCCAGTACACTTCCAGCTCGAGTTGGTCCGCCTTGATGAGGCGCGGCGGCGCGGCGAGCCCCTCCCCGAACGCGCCGAGGAAGAACACAAAGCCATGCGCATGGGCCCGATAGTCGTGCAACGAGGTATCGGCGGCCGCGCCCGCCCGCCGCAAGATCGCGCGGTCCGCGAGCGCGCGCGCATTCGGGGCGTTCCACCGCTGGGCGGCCAGCGCGGCGGGGAGCGCGAGCCCGAGCCAGGCGAACACACAGCGACGCACGCCCGCAAAGCTACCCGCTGGCTCCTCGCGGCGGCAAGCGCGGCGACGCTCGCGGCGTGCGGCGGCGACGGCAGCGGTCCGACCATCGGGGTCCCGCGCGCCGACCTGCTCGCGCTCGCCCGTGTCGATTCCTTCGAGCCATCGCCCGTGCCGTTCGTCTTCAAGAACAACCAGCTGCGCACGTTTCAGATCACGCATAGCGACAACAGCACCCTGTTTGCACGATTCAATTTCTTCCCCCGCAGCGTGGTCTCCCGCAACGACACGCTGTTGTGCGATACCTGCACCGTCATCGTCACGGTCGCCGTTACCCCTGTCACCTACGAGCTCACGATCGGACCGCCGGGCCTGGTGTTCAACCAGACGGGCGAACCGGTGGTCACTGTGACGTACAACCGCTACGGCGACCCGTCGGTATACACCTCGAGTCCCCGGTACGCTTCGGCGACAGAGTTCATCCAGGCGCTCGGCCTATGGCACGAGCGCGCGCCGGACCGCTGGGTGCTCGGCCGCAACAGCACGCATATCGGACCGGATTCCGTCACCAGCGCGCTCCAGGGTCCCGGACGCCTCCTCCTCGCCGCCCCGAAGTGAGCGACCCGCGGGCCGACTTCCTCACGCGCGCCGAGCGCGGGGGCGTTGTGCCGCTGGCGCGCGAGATCGTGCTCGACGCCGATTCCGCCCTCGCCGCCTACGCCAAGATCGCCCGACCGCCCTACGGCTTCCTGCTCGAGTCCGCCGTCGGCGGCGAGCGCTGGGCGCGCTACACGTTCCTCGGCACCGAGCCACGCGAAGTCTGGCGCTACCGCGGCCGCGCGATCGAATGCTGGACTCCAACCGCGGGCTGGCGCTCCGCGGGCGAAACGGACGACCCAATCGGCCACCTCGCCCACCGGCTCCGCGCGCTCACCCCCGTCCACACCCCGGGGCTCCCGCCCTTCATCGGGGGCGCGGTCGGGTACCTCGGCTACGACCTCGTGCGCACGATCGAGCGCCTCCCCGAGCCACCCGCCGATACGCTCGGGCTCCCCGACGCCGTCGTGATGCTCGCGGACAGTCTCGTGGTGCTCGACAACCTCTATGGCCGCGCGATCGCCGTGGCGAACGTCGAGGTGGCGCCGGATGCCCCGGTCCGCGAACGCGTGCGGCTGTACGACACGGCGGAGGCGCGACTCGACGAGCTGATGGGCCGCCTGACGGCCCCGCATACCCTGACGCCGCTGGTGCTCCGCCAGCATGCGCCGCCTGTGACGACCACGTCGCGTTACCCACGGGTCGACTTTGAGCGCGACGTCCGCCGCGTGCTGGAGCACGTGGCGGCCGGGGACGTCTTCCAAACGGTGCTGTCGCGCCGCCAGGAGATCGCCGTGACGGTGGACCCGCTGCGGCTGTACCGCTTTCTCCGCGCCCTCAACCCGGCCCCGTACCTGTTCTACCTGGCGCTCGACGACGTCGCCCTCGTGGGCAGCTCGCCGGAGGTGCTGGTGCGCGTGACGGGCGGGGAGGCGACCGTGCGGCCCATCGCCGGGACGCGGCCGCGCGGTGCGACGCCGCAGGAGGATTACGCGTTCACCCAGTCGTTGCGCGCGGACACGAAGGAGGTCGCCGAGCACCGCATGCTGGTGGATTTGGGCCGGAACGACCTGGGGCGTGTCGCCAGCTACGGCAGCGTGCGTCTCACCGAGCTGATGGCCGTCGAGCGCTATTCGCACGTGCAGCATCTGGTGAGCGAGGTGCGCGGCACGCTGCGCGAGGGGTGCGACGCGCTCGACGCCTTCAAAGCGTGCTTCCCGGCCGGCACCGTCACCGGGGCGCCCAAGGTTCGGGCGATGGAGCTCATCAACCAGCTCGAGCCGGAGCGGCGCGGACCGTACGCCGGCGCGGTGGGCTACGTCGGCTGGGGCGCGACGAATCTCGATACGGCGATCGCGATCCGATGCGCGGTGGTATGCCGGGATCGCGTGGTGATCCAGGCCGGCGCGGGCCTCGTGGCCGATTCCGACGCGACCCGCGAATTCGAAGAGACGGAAGCAAAGGCGCAGGTCGTCCTCCGGGCGCTCGCGCTTGCGCTCGCCTGACCGCTCACGATTCCGCCCCTCGCGTTTCGGGTATATTTTCCCTCCGTGTTCAAGCTGCAAAGCACCTCCGGCGAACAGGCGATTGATCTCCTGCCGGGCCGCACCTTGGTCGTGGGCCGCGCCGTCACGAGCGATGTCCCGATCTACGATCCGACCATCTCGCGCCGTCACGCCGAGATCGTCCTGATCCCTTCCGGCGTGCGGGTGAAAGACCTCGGCTCCTCCAACGGCACGTTCTTGAACGGAGCCCGCATCACGCAGGCCGACGCGGTGGCGAACGACGTCGTCACCTTCGGCAAGGTGGCGTTCCGGGTGGCGGGAGTCACTCCGCCGGCTCGCCCTTCGTCCCCCACCCCGGAAGCCAGCCAGACCTCCGGTTCGCGCGGGATCCCCCAGGGCACCATCGTGCGCCAGCTGCCGGTCAGCCCGTCATCGGGGGGCGTGCCTGCCATCGTGCACGACGCCACGGGTCCGGCCGCCTCGGGCGCCGGGCACCTCAAGGTCGCCGCGCAGAGCGAGACGGAACGACGCGAGAAGAAGCTCTCCCTGCTGTTCGAGATCTCAAAGGAGTTGTCGCGGCAACAGGAGCTCGACCAGCTGCTTCACAAGGTGGTCGACGTCACCTTCCAGATCTTCAACGTCGACCGCGTGTCGATCCTACTGCTCGATCCGAAAACAGCCGAGCTGGTACCGCGCATCTCACGGAGCCGCACCGGCGACACCAGCGCCGCCCGCCACGTTCCTCAATCCATCGCCCGCAAGGCCGTGGATGAACGGGTCGCGATCCTCTCCGACAATGCTGCGGCCGATGATCGCTTCAAGGGGAAGTCGATCCTGATTCAAAGCGTGCGCAGCGCGATGTGTACGCCACTCCTGGGCGCGGACCAGAAGGTGCTCGGCATCCTCTACGTGGACAACCAGACGGCCATTCAATCGTTCACCGACGAGGATCTGGAATTCCTGATGACCTTCGGCGGCCTGACCGCCGTCGCCATTGAAAACTCGCAGCTCTCCGAGCGCATCCGCCGCGAGGCGATGGTGCTGTCGAATTTCCAACGCTATTTCGCGCCCAACGTGGCGGCGCAGATCGCCCAGCAGGAAGGGGCGGTCACCTTGGGCGGCGACAAGCGCCCGGTGGTGATCTTCTTTTCCGACATCCGCGGCTTCACGCCGATGTCCGAGAACATGAACCCCGACGAAGTGGCGCGGCTCCTGACGGAGTATTTCACCGAGATGGTGGAAATCGTCTTCGAGCATGCCGGCTCGCTCGACAAGTTCATGGGCGACGCCATCATGGCCCTCTGGGGGGCACCCATCTCGCACGAGGACGACGCCGACCGCGCCATGCAGTGCGCGCTCGACCAGCTCAACGCGCTCGAAAAGATGAACGCCAAGTGGAAAGAGAAGGATCGGCAGGAGATCAAAATCGGGGTCGGCATCAATTTCGGGGAAGTGTTCGCCGGCAACTTCGGCTCCGACCGCCGCCTCGAGTACACCGTGATCGGCGACGCCGTGAACACCGCCAGCCGGCTCTGCTCGGTGGCAGGGCCCAACGAGATCCTCCTCTCGGAGCCATTTTACAAGGCGCTCAAAAAGCCGCCGAAGGTCGAGGCGCTCGAGCCAATGCAGGTGAAAGGGAAAGCGAAGAAGGTCCCAGTCTACCGTGTGAAGCGATAGGGTCTCCCGAAGCGCTCCAGCAGGTCGAGGGCCAGCCGCAGCGGCAGCCCCATCACCCCGAAGAAATCCCCCTCGACACGCTCGATCAGCGGCGCGCCGAGCCCCTGGATGGCATAGGCCCCGGCTTTGTCGAGCGGCTCCCCCGTCGCGACGTAGGCGGACAGCATGGCGCGGTCCGCCGGGCGGAACGTCACGTGCGAAACGTCGAGCGCGTGCTCGATGCGCTCGTCGCGGGCGACCGCCACCGCCGTCATCACCTCATGGGTGCGTCCTTGCAGCCGCGACAGCATCGCCACGGCATCGGCGGCGTCGACCGGCTTGCCGAACAGCTCCCCCGCGAGCACCACCGTCGTGTCGGCCGCCAGCACGACCTCCCCCGGTGCGCGCTCGACGATCGTTCGCGCCTTAGCGTGGGCCAACCGCACGACGTACCGCTCCGGCGCCTCGCCGTCCCGGCGCGACTCGTCCACGTCGGGCGCGACCACGCGGTGCGGGATGCGCAGCATCTCGAGCAGCTGGCGCCGGCGCGGAGATCCGCTCGCAAGAATGATGGGAGAGGGTGTGGTCATTTCTCGAGCAGCAGCGTCACCGGGCCGTCGTTCACCAGCTCGACCTCCATCATCGCGCCGAACTCTCCCGTCGCGACGGGCACGCCCAGACCCGTTCCCCGCGCGGTGAGCAATGCCACGAATTGTTCGTACAACGCGGTGGCGATCGTCGGCGGCGCGGCGGCAATGAAGCTCGGGCGCCGCCCCTTCTGCACGTCCCCGTATAGCGTGAATTGCGAGACGACCAGGATGCCGCCGCCCACCTCCTCCAGGCCGCGGTTCATCTTGCCCTCGGCGTCGCCGAACACGCGCAGAGACAAGACTTTCTCGGCCATCCAGGCGAGCGTTTCATCCGTATCGGTCGGGGCGAAGCCCGCGAGGACTACCACCCCAGGCCCGATCGTCCCGGTGACGCGGCCGGCCACCCGCACCTCGGCACGGGAGACCCGCTGCAGGACGACCCTCACTCGACCGTGACCGATTTGGCGAGATTCCTCGGTTGGTCTACGTCACAGCCGCGCCGCACCGCGATGTAGTACGCGAGCAGCTGCAGCGGCAGCACGCTCAAGACAGGGGTAAGCAGGTCGAGCGTCTCGGGGATCTCGATCCGGTGGTCGGCCAGCCGGGCGAGCCCGGTGTCCCCTTCGGTGAGGATGGCGATCACGCGGCCGCCGCGCGCTTTCACCTCTTCGACGTTCGACAGGACCTTCTGGTACACGGCGTCGCGGGGCGCGACGAACACGACCGGCATCAGATCGTCGATCAGTGCGATGGCGCCGTGCTTCATCTCGGCCGCCGGGTACCCCTCGGCGTGGATGTAGGAAATCTCCTTGAGCTTGAGCGCTCCCTCGAGCGCCACCGGGAAATTGTACCCGCGACCGAGGTAGAGCACGTTGCT
>JBOHST010000300.1:0-3337 GCA_050733375.1 Gemmatimonadales bacterium | reverse complement strand
ACCGCGCACTGCGCACCGCGTACCTCCTTGACGTAGCCGACACTTCACACATCACCGGATTGAACAACTTACTACGCACAACGCACGCCCTTCCAGCGAGTGAGGCCATCGTGGACCGAATGCCTGCCGTACTCCGACCCCCAAACCTGGTGACTCACGCGGCGGTCCTGGCGCTCGCGCTCGGCGGTTTCGCGGGCGCTGGTGCGGCGGCGCAGGGCGTGTCGGGCGTCGGGTTCACCAGGGGAACCGCGGGGCAGTACCTCTGGATCGAGATCAACGGCAAGAAGCTCGACAACTATCTCAGCATGGCTCTGCCCGACACCGTGGTCGTGACCGTCAATCCGCGCGACTCGGCCCACAACCCGATGCCGGTCACCGGCTTCGAGGTGCAGGTGTGGGATCCGACCGTGCTCGGGGCCGTGGGATCGGTCGTGGAGCCGACGCGGGCGATCGCGCGTTTCGTGCCGCGCAAACGGGGCCAGACGACGATCCAGATCCGAGCGTCGGGATTGCGGCAGTGGGTTCGGGTGGAGTTGGGGCAGTCGGCCCTGGGCATCGTGCCGCTGCGCAATGCCCCAGGAGCGCCGCGCGGCGCCAAGGACCCGTACTCCTCGCCCACCGCCGGTGGGCGGGTGAGCTACGCCGCCTACGAGCACACGTTCCACCAGCAGAGAACCTTCGACGCCAGGAACGGGTTCGTCGTCGAGGGATACTTCGGGCGCGACTTCGGCTATGGCGTCGTGCTGGTGGGCGGCCTGGGGTTCGGGCTGCTGCAAGCCGACAGCCTCACCGTCGCGGTCACGGCCCACCTGCTGGAGGCGTTCTTCCGCCTCGACTACACGATCCTGGACGGCGGGAGGGTCAGTCCGGTGGTGTCCGTCGGTGGAGGGGCGTATCGCATCCGCACGGGGGGTGACGGGTCGGGCATCTGGAACACCAGTCTCTTCTGGATGCTGAGTGCCGGCCTCGACGTGGCGGCGAGCCGCGCGATGACCGTTGAGATCCGGGCCACGACACAGCTGCTGGAGGAGATCAACAGCGGGCGCCTCAACGGGCACGTGGGGAATCTGCTGGTGATCGGGGCGGGGGTTCGGTTCCAATTCTGAACGGCGTGCGTAGTGCGTGGTGCGTGGTTTTATCCGGTGAAAACTGGGGATTCGGTGACGGAAGGCTGCCAACGTAGCCGGATCATCACCAGTCACCGTCAAATACCACGCACTACGCACCACGCACACTGTTGATTCCCAAGCACCACGCACTACGCACCCGTTTTTCCGTTGATTCCCGCGCGCCATGCACGACACGCGTCGATCGAAACGTGCGCGCTCGGGGGTTGCATAACTGCACAATCGTGATACTATACTATCGTAGTAGTATACAACTGTGATAGCATAAGGCATCCCGCACCCCCCCAGGAGGCGCCGTGGCCGACCGGGTGATCGATCGTGCACCGGAGCTGGCACGGCTCCGGGAGCTCCTGTCCGAGGGCCGGCCGCGGCTCGTGCTGCTCTCCGGGCGGAGGCGCGTGGGGAAAACCTTTCTCCTGACCCATGCGTGGCCCGCGGAGTGCACCTTCTATTTCACGGCCTCCGCGACCACGCCGGAGCAGAACCGCCGGCAGTTGATCAGCGAGCTCGCGCAGTGGTCCCGGCAGGGGTTGCGGCACGAGGACTATCCGACCTGGCGAACGGTCTTCCGCCTGCTGCTCGATGTGCGCGCGCCGGCGCGCCTGGCGATCGTCTTGGACGAGTTCCAATATCTTGGCGAGGACGCCCGGACGCTGTCCGCGGTCGCCTCCGAACTCAACGCTGCGTGGGAGCGGCGCCGGCCCGCGCGGTCGCTCGTTCTCGTCCTTGCCGGCTCGGCGGTGCGGACCATGGAGGCGCTTGCCGCGGGGGCGGCGCCGCTGCACGGCCGGTTCGTCTGGAAGGCACACCTGGGGCCGTTCGATCATTGGCATGCTGGACTGATGGCCGCGTTCCGTCGAGTGCGCGATCGGGCGTGTGCGTACGGCATTTTCGGAGGCACCCCGGCCTATCTGGCCGCCGTCAGGCCTACGCAGGCCGTGGCCGCCAACGTGGTCCGGCTCATGCTCACGCCGCGTGGCGAGGTGCGCGAGCAGGTCGCGACCGCTCTGCTCCAGGAACAGGGGCTGCGCGACATCCCCAAGTACACCGCCATTCTGCGCGCCATCGCCGCCGGGCACACGGAGCTGAACGCGATCGCCCAGGCGAGCGGGTTGGCTTTGGATACGTCGCTGCGGGACAAGATCGAACGCCTGCGTGCGCTGGGCTACGTCGGGGCGTCCCGCAATCTCGGGGTCAAGCGCACCGCTCCCTTCCGGTATGCCCTCGCGGACCCGGCGTTCCGCTTCTATTACCAGTTCGTGGCTCCGTACGAGGCCGCCCTGGAGCGCAACGATCCCGTCCAGTTCTGGCGCGAGCGTGTCGCCCCGGTCCTCGATACCTACATGGGCGGTCTGTTCGAGCGCATTGCGGAGGAGGCATACTACCGCCTGCGCGAGCGGCGCGGCCTGCCCATGGTCGCGGAGTGGGGCAGGTGGGAGGGCAGGGATCGGCATGGTGAGCAGATCGAGATCGACATCGCGTCCAGGCTCACGGACGGTCGCATCATGACCGGAGCGGTCAAGTGGAACAGGAGACCCGTCGGCGCCGATGTCCACGCGCGGCATCTGGGGATGTTGGAGCGGCTGGCGGCCAGTGGGATCAAGTGGGCCCATCGCGCCACCGAGCGCTCCGCGCCACTCCTCTACGTGGCGGCGGGCGGGTTTTCGCGAAACTTCGTCGAGGCCGCTCGGAACAGCCACGACACGGTGGTCCTCTGGTCGCTCGAGGACATCTACGCTCGGGGGCCTAAAGGCCTCGCTAGGCGCTGACGAGCCCTCGAGGGCGGCCGTCTTTGAAGACGTGCCGCGCAGCGCCGAGCCCGGACTTCAGCCCGGGTACGAAACCGGCGAACTCGTTCGCGACCATGAGCTCAAGGAGTTCGCCGTTCCGTTTGCTCGACCACCCCATATCAACGACATGTTCCACCTCGTGCCCCGGCAGGTAGTCAAATAGCGTCCTCACTGGCACGCGAGTTCCCACGAAGACCGGGGTGCCGCCCCGGACCCGCCTCCTTCCTCCGGTCGTGGCCCCCGTAACCGGATCCTCAGGACTCACCGGGAAATACCGCGCACCACGCACCGGGGGGCTGGGGTCGCTGGGATGTAGTCCTCCGTCCTACCCCCCCGGCACCGCACTCCTTGCGCGGAACGGCGGCAAGCCCTATCTGTATGCGGCCGATACGCTTCCGGGTTGCGGGCAGGTCACCGTTT
>JBOHST010000299.1:0-5992 GCA_050733375.1 Gemmatimonadales bacterium | reverse complement strand
TACTTCACCGCAAAAGGCAGCGTCGTGGATTTCGTGCCGCCGAAGGAGCTGGTGTTCGAGCTGCTCAAGCTCGTCATGATCGTCGGCGTGTTCATGGGTCTGATCATCGGGTCGGACGCCCTGAGTGGCGAGCGGGAGCGCGCGACCCTCGAGGCGCTGCTGCTGACGCCGGCGAGTCGCCGCCAGATCGTGGTCGGAAAGTTCCTCGCCGCGATCTCGCCCTGGCCCGTCGCCATGGCGATCGCCATCCCCTACCTCCGCGTGCTGTCCCAGGGCGACGAAGTGTTCGGGCTGGGCGTGCGCTGGGGCGCCATGTTGGGAACCATTCTGGCGCTGGCATTCACGGCGCTCGGGATGGTCGTGAGTTTCTGGTGTTTCAACAACAAGACGAGCATGTTCATGAGCCTCGTCATCTACCTGCTGTTTCTCCTGCCAACCCAATTCTCCGGGCATGCCCAAGGTGGATTCATGGGACTGCTGTTCCAAAAGTCGAACCCGCTGGCAGCTCCTCGGGTGTTTCTGGCGAGCATCCTCGTGAACAATCGGACGCTGGAGGAAATGCGGTCCTGGTTGTTGTCGCCGCTGCTCTTCGCGGCCGTCGTTTTCGCGCTGCTGTTCTGGTACGCCGGTGGCGGGCTCCGCCTCGAGCCCGGCAAAGAACCTCGGATGCGGCCGCTGCGGAGCGTCGCCGTGGGCCTGCTCCTGATGGCGTGCCTGGCGGGAATGTGGCCGGTCGCGCTTGTCGCCCAGACCGCGACGCCTGTGCAAGCGACCGAGCTGGGGCCGGAACGGCCCATGCTGGGCATCTCGATCGACATGGACGTCCAGACGGTGCGGGCAGGGTCCACGCTCGAGTACAGCACGGTCGTCACGAACGAGGGGACCACGCCGTCGTCTCCGCTGATCGTGGCGATGAACATCATCAACCTCAACGCCAAGGGCGACGTGGTAGACCCCGAGGATTGGTCGCCGCAGCGCACGCAGTATATCGAAGCGGGCCTGGCTCCGGGTGAATCCAAGTCAATGTCCTGGCAGGTCAATACGGTGCTCGACGGCGATTTCATGGTCTACATGGTGGTCATTCCGTCGCCAGCCGGTCCCGATGCCACCAGCCAGCCCGTGGCGAGCTCGGGCATTCACGCAACGGTGCAGCCGTTTACGAAGCTCAATCCCGGCGGCGTGCTGCCCTATGCCATCGGGGGGCCGATAGTGCTGGCGGTGATCATCCTGCTGGTGTACCGCAACCGGCGCCGCCAGATCGACATGGGTGGTTCTGAGTGAGCAGTTCAGCAGATGTCCGGCACGACAATCGTGCGACGCAGCTCCATGCATGGGAGGAAGCGATGCGAATCAGTCAGCGGTGGATGGTGGTGGTACCGATGGTGGCCGGTTTACACCTTGCGGCCTGCTCCGGGAAGACTGCGGCAACGGGGCACATCAAACCGGCCACGGTCGAGCACATCGAGGGGCAGGAGGTCAGCCGCATCACGCTGACCCCGAAGGCCGCGGAGCGGCTCGACATCAAGACCGTCGCCGTGCCGGATCCGCAGCTCACCCGGTCGGGGGCGCGGCGTCCCGTGGTTCCCTACGCCGCGGTGCTGTACGACGCGAAGGGCGTCACCTGGGTGTACACCAGCCCCGCAAACCTCGTCTACGTCCGCCATCCCATCACGGTGGATTACATCGAGGGCGATCAGGCGGTGCTGACGGACGGTCCGCCGGCCGGTACGCAGGTGGTCACACAGGGCGGGCAGGAGTTGTTCGGAGCTGAATTCGAGATTGGCCACTGACGGCTGCGTTTGGCCACTGACTGCTGAGGGAGACTGCCTCCAATGATGCAATGGATTGTTGCGTCGAGCCTCAAGTTCCGGTACCTCGTGATCGCCGGGGCTGTGGCATTGATGTTCTTCGGAATCTCGCGGCTGCGTCACATGCCGGTGGACGTGTTTCCGGAGTTCGCGCCGCCCAGGGTCGAGGTTCAGACCGAAGGCCAGGGGATGTCCTCCGCCGAGATCGAGGACCAGATCACCAACCCGATGGAGTTGGTGCTCATGGGCACGCCGGAGCTCGATGTGGTGCGGTCCCGGTCGGTGAATGGGCTCTCCCAGATCGTGCTCCAGTTCAAGCGCGGCACCGACATCCTCTATGCCCGCCAGCTGGTGCAGGAGCGGCTCAATCTGGCGATCGCCAACCTGCCGTCCTCGGCCACGGCGGCTCCGGTGATGCTCCAGCCGCTCTCGGCGACCAGTCGGGTGATGAAGATCGGTGTGTCTTCGTCACAGTACGATATGATGGACCTGTCGATGATCGCCTACTGGACGATCAAGTTCCGCCTGCTCCAGGTGCCCGGCGTCGCCAACGTGCCGATGTGGGGCGAGCGGATCAAAATGTTCACCGTGCAGGTCGATCCGGAGCGGGCGCGCCAGCACGGCGTGTCGATGAACCGGATCCACGAAGTCACCTCTGAAACCCTCGACTTCGGGCTGGTGCCGTACTCGGCCTCGGCTAAGACGCAGACCGAGGGGTTCATCGACACCCCCAATCAGCGCCTCTCGATGTTGCACGTCCAGCCGGTCATGGAGCCGGATGACGTGGCCCGCGTGCCGATTCAAACGGTCAACGGCCGCACGGTGCGCCTCGGTGATGTGGCCAACATCGTGTGGGATACGTGGCCGATGGTCGGGGACGCCGTCATCAACGACGGTCCCGGCCTCATGCTGATCGTCGAGAAGCTCCCCTGGGCCAACACGCTCGAGGTGACGCGCGGGATCGACGCGGCGCTCGCGGAGCTGGCGCCCGGCCTGCCCGGGATCGAGATCGACGCCCAGATCTTCCGGCCGGCCACGTACATCGAGCTGTCGATCAACAATCTCAACAAGGCGCTGCTGATCGCCTGCGTGCTCGTGATCCTGGTGCTTGCGTTCTTCTTGTTCGATTGGCGTCCGGCCCTGATCAGCGTCGTGGCGATCCCGTTGTCGCTGATGGCTGGAGCGATCGTGCTGTACCTGCGCGACGCGACGATCAACACGATGGTGCTGGCGGGGTTCGTGATCGCCGTCGGGGTCGTGGTGGACGACGCCATCATCGACATCGAAAACATCACGCGACGGTTGCGTCAGTACCGCAAGGAGGGCAGCACCAAGTCGACCGCCCGGATCATTCTCGAGGGCTCGCTCGAGGTGCGCAGCGCCATCATTTACGCCACGCTGATCGACGTGGTGGCGCTGCTCCCGGTGTTCTTCATGCAGGGCCTGTCCGGCGCGTTCTTCCGGCCGCTGGCGATCTCGTATGGGCTCGCCGTGCTGGCTTCGCTGCTCGTGGCGCTGACCGTCACTCCGGCGATGGGCTACATCCTGCTGCGCAACGCGCCGCTCAAGGAGCATGGGTCGCCGCTGGCCCGGTGGCTCCAGGACCGCTACCAGGCCCTGCTGGCCCGGATCGTCCAGGTGCCCCGCGGCGCGTACGTCACGGTAGCCGTGATCGCGCTGGCCGGCGTCGTAATCGCGCCGCGCCTCGGGAAGTCCCTGCTGCCGTCGTTCAAGGAGCGGGACTTCCTGATGCATTGGGTGACCAAGCCAGGCACCTCGCATCCGGAGATGTACCGGATCACGGTTCAGTCGAGCAAAGAGCTGCGCGCCATCCCAGGCGTGCGCAACTTCGGGGCGCACATCGGGCGCGCCTTGGCCGGCGATGAGCCCTATGGGGTGAACTTCACCGAGAACTGGGTCAGCGTCGATCCCAGCGTCGATTACGACGCCACGCTCCACGCCATTCAGGAGGCGGTCGAGGGTTATCCCGGGATCTACCGCGACGTGCAGACCTACCTGAAGGAGCGCATCCGGGAGGTGCTGACGGGCGGCGGGCACGCCCTCATCATACGTCTCTACGGCCCCGACCTGGCTGTCCTCCGCACCTCGGCGGAGTCGGTGGAAGACGCCCTGAAGGACATCGAGGGGATCGCCGACCTGCATGTGGCGCTCCAGACCATGGTGCCCTTCGTGGAGGTCAAGGTCGACCTCGCCGCCGCCCAACGCTACGGCCTCAAACCGGGCGATGTGCTGCGGGCCGCGAACGCCATCATGACGGGCCACGAAGTGAGCGACATCCACCGGGACGGGTGGGTGTACGACGTGCAGGTGTGGACCGTTCCCGAAGCACGCGAGAATCTCACCGACATTCGCAACATGCTCATCGATACGCCCGGAGGCGGTCACGTGCGTCTGGCGGACGTCGCCAGCGTGACCGTCAAGCCGACGCCCAACATGGTGCAACGCGAGAATGGCCATCGACGCATCGACGTGGCGGCCGAAGTGAAGGGACGTGATCTCGGCTCCGTCGCGCGCGACGTCGAAGCGGCCCTGGCGAGTGTCCCGCTCCCGCTCGGCTACTACGCGGAGCTGCAGGGCGAGTGGCAGGAGCGGCAGGCGGCCGGGAAGGGCCTTTTGCTCCTATCGATCGTCGCGGCGATCGCCATTCTCTTCCTCTTGGAGACGTCGTTC
Source organism: Gemmatimonadales bacterium (assembly GCA_050733375.1). GTDB lineage: Bacteria > Gemmatimonadota > Gemmatimonadetes > Gemmatimonadales > GWC2-71-9 > DASTHG01. Next base: position 1,493 of record JBOHST010000299.1, on the reverse strand, counting down.
AAGAGTTGGCGCCTCGGCATCCTCTCCTTCCTGACGCTGCCGTCGGCGCTGGTGGGCGGCGTACTGGCGGCCTACCTGGGTGATGGCGTGCTGTCTCTCGGCGCGCTGGTGGGGTTCCTCACGATTCTGGGTATCGCCGCGCGCAACGGCATCATGATGATCAATCACTTCCAGCATCTCGAGCGGTTCGAAGGGGAAACGTTCGGGCCGGCCCTGGTGCTGCGGGGGGCGCGGGAGCGGCTGTCGCCGATCCTGATGACGACGCTCGCCTGCGGTCTGGCCCTCGTACCCTTGGTGATCGCCGGCAGTATTCCGGGTCACGAGATCGAGCACCCGATGGCGGTGGTGATTCTGGGTGGGCTGGTGACGTCGACGCTGCTCAACCTGTTCATCGTCCCCTCCCTGTACCTGCGGTTCGGGAAGCCGATGCAGCCGGCTGAGGCGGTAGCATAAATAAGCCCAGAGGCAACGCAGGCCGCGATCGTTGTCCGACCGCGGCCTGCGTTGCGACCGGCAACCGACCCAAAGGAGAGCAACATGCGCAGAGTCCTTGGTTTGCTGACATTCTTCCCGGTCGTCCTGGTAGGGTCCGTGCACGCGCAGAACGCGCCCGTGGTCCGTTTCAACGGGGATTTCCGGCTCCGCTACGAATACACAACTCGCGGAAACGGCGCGCCGAATATCGACAAAGAGGTCGTGCGGCTGCGGGCCGGCATCACCTACCCCATGCGGGACTACCTCACGGTACGCGCGCGTATCGCGACCGGGTCGCCGGGCGATCCGAACTCCACCGACATCACCCTGGGACAGTTCGTCGATGACCTGGCGTTCAGCATCGACCTCGCGTCGGTCGAAGTGAGCCGCCCGCGCTGGGGACTGATCGGCGGGAAGTTCACCAATCCGTTCCTGACCACCGAGCTGGTGTGGGACGGTGACGTGAATCCGCAAGGGATGGTTGGACGCCTGAAAGCGGGAAACGAGGGCAACGTGACGGGCACGTTGACGACGCTCTATTTCGTGATCGACCAGCAGGCCGGCGATACCGGCAGCGACATGGCCGGCGGGCAGGTCGCCCTGAAGGCCAAGGCGGGCGCACGGTGGCAGGTCACCGCCGCGGCCGGCTACTACGACTATCGCATCCGCAGCCTCGCGCTCGCCGACGCGGGCGACATCCGGGGCAACCGGCTGGCCCCCGGCGGGGGGAGGTACCTCTCGGACTTCGACCTGCTCAACGCGCTCGTCACCGTCGATTACACGGGATTCGGAGAGCGGTTTCCGCTTCGCGTCGTGGGTGACTACGTACACAATTCCGGGGCGAACGACCTGAACACCGGCTGGGCGGCCGATGTGTACGTCGGGAGGGTCACGCGCCCGGGCGAGACGCGCTGGCGCTACGGGTACGCGGTCGCGGAGACCGACGCGATCCTGGCCGCGTTCGCGCACGACAACACGACCCTCGGCACCAACTCCGAGACGCACACGCTCGCGGTGGA
>JBOHST010000298.1:0-22618 GCA_050733375.1 Gemmatimonadales bacterium | reverse complement strand
TTCTCTGGACCCACAACGATTCCGGGGACGGCCCATACCTGTATGCCACCGATTTGCACGGGACCGATCGCGGCGCGATTCGCGTGTCGGGCGCCGAGGCCGTGGATTGGGAGGACCTCGCGCTGGGACCGTGCCCACGCGGGGCGGCCACTTGCTTGTACGTGGGGGACACTGGCGACAACCTCGAACGCCGGGCGCAGGTGACGGTCTATGCGGTGCCGGAGCCCGACCCGCCGGTCGCAGCGGCCGATACACAGCGCGTGACGGCGGCGGCGCTCGCACTGTCACTGTACTACCCGGACGGCCCACACGACGTGGAGGCAATATTCGTCGCGCCGCGGGACACGGCGCTGTACCTGGTTTCAAAGGGGCGCGGGTGCCAGGGGAAGGTCCGTCTGTACCGTGTGAATCGCGCGGCGTGGAACACGCACGGACGCGTGCGCGCCGAATTCGTGCAAACGTTGCCGATCGTACCGAACCGCGCGATGGGTCGGCTCGTCACCGGAGCTGCCGTGCAGGCAGACGGCGGACTCGTGGCGATTCGCACATATACGGAGATCTATTTCTTCTCGTGGGGCCCAGGCGGTCGGCTCTCACCCGCCAACCGGCCGGTTTGCTCCCTGGCGGGGCTCGAGCGCCCGGGCGAAAGCATCGCCTTCCGCGCGGACTCGAGCCTGGTCCTCACGAGCGAGGCGAACCCGCTCGGCCCTGGTACGATTCACACCGTGCGCTGCCCTGTTTTATAACAGACTACTCGACAATGCTTTAGCAGCGTCGGAGTAGGGGACTGGCCGCAATTGCAGGCGGCCGATAAGTTTGCGCCCGCTTTGCTTCGCCCAACCCGTCTCCCGACTCGAGCGCATCCTGGATCTCCCGAATTCCCATAACCTGCCCCTGACGTGGCTGTACGATGCGGCAAGCCCGTCGATCCAGTACCGAGCGCTCACCGAAGTAGCTCTCGAGGCCGACCGTCATCCGGAGCGCGTGGCCGCCTTGCGCGCCGCGATCCTCGAGGACAAGGGGGCGCTTGCCATCGTGCGCAGACAAAAGGATACCGGGCTGTGGGGAGGCAATCTGCTCGGATACGGCGCCTCGAAGGCCTACGGGTGGAAGGAGGTCGGTACCGTCTTCCAGTATCGCAGACTGATGGAGCTCGGCTGGCCGGCCGACCAACGTCCCATCCGCCAGGCCGACCGGTTCCTGTTTCGTGAGCTGTCGCGCGACGATGACCCGGCGTTGCTCGTTGAATTCCAGCGACCGGCAAAGACGGATCCCGGGCTGGGGGTATGGGCCCGCAACATGCACCGCGAAGCCGCCGCCGCGGCGCTGGCCCGCGCCGGTCACGTAGAGGATCCGCGGCTGCGCGGGGCCGCTCACAAGGTTGCGAGCGACATCTCGGCGTACTTGCGGAGTGAGCTGGTCGAGAAGCCGTTCCGCAAGCAGTCAGGGAAAACGATCCTCGACCCTCGCGCGACGCCGCCGACCATTTTCGGAATCGAGATGCTCGCCTACATGCCGGCGGTGCAGCGCGAGCGCGCTGGCTTCATCGATCGCCTGGCGACCTACTTCGACAACCCGGCCCCCAAGCGGGCGTTTTTCATCCTCGCCGGCAGGAAGTTCCTGAAGCCGACCTTCGAGCTGCTCGGCGATCCGCTGCGGTCGGATGCGCAGGGACACGTACCGGACGTGCCGTTCGCCGCGTACTGGCTCGAGCTGCTCGCCCGCCTCGGCTTGATCCGGCGGATCCAAAGCGCCAGCCGGGTGCTCGCGCGGCTGTTCAGCGAGTGCGACGAGCGCGGCATATGGAGTCCCAAGAACCTGCGCGGGTTGCCAAGATCCGTCAGCCCTGTTCTGGTGCATTGGTTCCCGCTCGAAGGGCCGGGCAAGAGCCCGGCCCAACGCCAAACGGATATCACGTTTCGGCTCGCGCTGATCGCGCGGCTCATGGGACTCCCAATCGAGAGCAACTGACCCACGGGTCAGGCTGTGGCTTTCGAGCCCACTGCCGCCGGTACGAACAGCAGCAACGCGGCCATCATGGTAACCAGCAGCAGCTCGCGGAGTGGTATCGGCGACACGACCCGGCGCGATAGTTTCATGGTTCCTCCATGTCGAAGATGTGCTCCACCGGCAGGGTGAACAGTTTCGCGATCCGAAGCGCGAGCGGCAGGCTCAGATCGTATTTCTCCGTCTCGATTGCGTTAACCGTCTGGCGCGACACCGCCTCGAGTTGGATGCGGCGCTGCAGCTCGTCCAACCGCCGAATGTCCCGTACTGCTGTTACGATGAACCAGGAGAAAGCGGCCACAGGCACAGCCGAGATCGCGACGCTCCCCAGTGTCGTGGGGGGCAGCTTGTCGATCATCAAGACGGACAGGATGAAGGCCGCCAACATGCCGGCAGAGGCTGCCGCGAGAGTCAAGCAGGCTTTACAGTCACTTGCTGAACAGCAGCCTGAGTATTAGTAGTAGTTACTATTACTACTACTCAGATTGACCTTACTCCGTTTGGGTTCACTCCAACCGAATCGAGCCTTTACGGGACCCTGCTCGAGCTCGGGCCATCCACCGGCTACGCCGCGGCGCGAGTGGCCGGGATCGCGCGAGCGAACACGTATGCCGCCCTGGAAGGACTGGTCCGACGCGGTGCGGCGCAACGCGCGCCTGGCCGCCCCGCCCGGTACCGCACAACCGACCCGGATGTCCTGCTGGTTCAACTGGCGGCCGAGCAGGGTGAGCGGCTGGAGCGGCTGAGCCGGTCGCTGCGCGATGTCCGGCAGCCGATCGATCCGATCACCCGACCGCTCGAGGGTGCGCGGGCAATCGCGAACGTCGTCCACCAGCTCGTGGCGCGCGCCGAGCGGCGGGTCGACGGAGTGCTCGCCGCCGCACTCTGGCGCCCGACCCTCCCCGCCTGGCGACGAGCGAGCGCTCGTGCCACCCTCGACATCCGCATCGCGGGCGAAGCCGGCGATACCGAGGGACTGGCGCGCCCGGGGACCGCAGCGGAGCATCCCACCATGCTCCTCGTGGACGACACACACACACTGGTCGCGACCAGCAGCGCAGGAGAGCTGGCTGGGCTGTGGAGCGTCGACCCCTTGATCGCGCAGGTGACCCGGATGGCACTCGGGATCTTGGCTTGAAAACGCGAGCGGCCGCCCACGTTTTGGCCCTTGTGGGAGCCCTTGGTGGCTGTCGCTCCGCGCCAATCCCTGAGTGGCAGCGGTTTCCCGCAGGCACGCCACTGGTCCCCCACTACGTGACGATAGCCAGCACTCGGATCCGGTACGTGGATGCCGGCCAAGGACCCGCCGTCGTCCTGATCCATGGCTTAGCGGCATCGCTGTACTCGTGGCGCTACACGATCGTGCCGCTGGCAGAGGCGGGGTTCCGGGTGATCGCCTTCGACAATCGTGGGTTCGGGTTCTCGGACAAGCCGGCCCACGGCTATGCGAACGCTAGCTACGCCGAACTGCTGCTCGGCCTACTGGACTCGCTCGGTGTGACGGACGCGGTGCTCGTGGGGCACTCGATGGGCGGTGCGATCGCCGCCGAAGCGGCTCTGATGCGCCCGGAACGTGCTCGCGGGATCGTGCTCGTGAATGCGGCCGGGCTCGGGGTTCGGTGGCCGTTCATGCTGCGTGTCGCGCGCTGGCCGATCGTCGGAGCCCTGTTCGATGGATTGCGAGGCCGGAGCGCGACGGCTCGTATCCTCAAGGCGCTGTATGCCGACCCCTCTCGCATTACCAACCAGGATGTGGATCAGTACTACGCCCCGCTGGCCGAACCCGGATTCGGCCGCGCCCTCCGCGGTGTGCTGCGTGAGTTCCGGTTCGACGGATTGCAGGGCCGCTTGGGGCAGATCCAGACCCCAACGCTGGTGATGTGGGGTTCCCAGGACCGTCTTATTCCGGCGACTGTCGGGCATGCGATGGTCTCAGGCCTGGGGCACGCTGCGCTGGAGCGGTTCTCGGGCGCCGGGCATGCGTTGCCTGAGGAGGCGCCGAGTGCGTTCAATCGCTCGCTGGTCACGTTCCTGCAGCGGGGGCTGCCCGCGCCGCCCGAGAATGTCGCCAGACTTTCTCTGGCTCCTTCAGTCAGTCGATATTAGATTTACTCAACCATTCGGTTGAGTTTCCAGTACATGGAACCTAAACTCAGTAATACAAGGGCTTTACGAATTATCGCCGCGGCTACAGGCGAGTTTGCTGGACGAGGGTTTGAAGGAGCCCGCGTGGATCGGATTGCCCGGCGCGCAGGGGTCAACAAACAGCTGCTGTTTTACTATTACCACTCGAAGCGCGGGCTGTTTCGGACCGTTCTGGAGCGGGCCGTCGGCGAGCTGGAGCAGGCGTTGGCGGCCCTCCCGGTGGCGGCTGGCCGACCGCTCGAACGGTTGCGTGATGTATTGACCGCGCAATTCGAGTTCCTCAGCCGCCATCCCGAGCTCGTGGCCCTTTTGGCGCACGCCGACCGGTCCGACGCGGCGCCGTTCGCCCCGGCAATCCGTCGTCTGGTCGTGTTGCTGGCCGAAGGGCAAGGACTCGGCCAGGTGCGCGACGACGTCGACCCCCATGTCGCCGCGGCTCAGGCGCTGGTGTTGATGATCGGCTACCTCGAGCTCGAGTCGCTCCTCGCCGCGAGCGCCCCACCGCTCGCTGCCGACGAGCCGGCGTTGCGCGAGCGGTGGAGGAAATCAGCGGTGGAGCTGGTCGTGAATGGCGTCCGCGCAGGCTAATACGACGCCCGGCCTGCTATCGTAGGTCGTTCCAGTTCATGATCGCATTCCAGACCATGGCGAATTCATGGTGGTTCAGGAAGCGATGCAGCGGGTTGAAGGTGAACGCGACGACGCGTCCCTGCCCGACTGGAACATCGAACACCGCCCCCTGGCCCACGATCGCATCCGGTCCCCGCACCATCCCCGAGAGGACATAGGGAGTGGGTCGCGGAGTAGGCGTCGAGTCAGAGGACGGTCGAGCGCCCGCCGGCGGCTCGATCCCGAGCATCGGACCCGGCTTCGCGTCGGCCCGCTCGTCGGGAAGGAGCTCCGTCCCGTACTGCAACACGATCATGCGGCGGTCCCGTCGCTCCACGGAGTAGAGCGGCCCATTGCCACGGAACAGGTGCGTCGTATCGGGATAGCCGTAGAGGATCGGGTGGTCGCGCCGCCGCACCTTGGCGCGCACTACCGAGCCCGGGTGCGATAGCCCACTCGACGCCAAGGGTGACAGCTCGCGGGCGATCCCCGTCTCGGCAGCGAGCCGCGTCGCCTGGTGCAGCGTGATCAGCACCCCGCCTTCCCGCACGAACCGCTCCAGCTCGCCCATTCCCTGAAAGCCCGGACCCCCCGTTATGTCCGCGGTCGCCGAAGGCGTCCCGTGAGCCGGGAACTCCGCCGTGACGGTGTAGGGCAGCGGGCGCCACTTGGTATCGACCTCGTGAATCAGGTCGTCCACCGATGCGTTGCCGGTGCTCGGTACGAGAATCACGTCGAAGCGGCGACGCAGGCTGCCGGCCCGCAAATCGTCCTTGTGAATCGAGGTGTAGGGAATCCCTAGCTGGTCGAAGGTGAAGCGCGCCCAGCCTTCGTCCTGGGTAAAGAGCCACGTGTGATAGATGCCCACGCGCGGCAGGTCGAGCCGGTGGCGCGGCACCGCGGGCATGGCCCGAGATGCTCGGAGTGCGAGCGCGTAGCGCTCCGCCACCTGACCTGCGGCCTCCCGGCTCACGCCCTCCAGCATGAGGGATCCGGCGGGAAAGGTGTCGCGGTCGATCACGAATACCGATTCCGCCGCCCACGCGACGGCGCGAGGTGCGCGTTCCCGCAAACCGTAGAGCGCCGCCAGCAACTTGGTCTGGGCGCGATGCGCCACGACCCAGACGGGGCCTTCGCCACTCGCCGACCCGGGAGCCGCGAGTGTGTCGGTCACCAGCTCGAGGCCAGCCCAGCTGAAGACGGCGGAATCATCGGCCGAGCGCACGTCGACCCCGTAGAGATAGCCAAGAGTCCACGCCACGTCGTCGTAGGGGGTCTGCGGCGCATTCTGGGGGAAGGTCTGCTTCCCGAGCAAGGTCATGGCAAAACTGCGGTACGGCTGGTTCAGCAGCACGACGAAATCCCCGGCGGAGTCGCCCGCGATCCGGCGGTGAACTTCGATGCCGTGCCGCCGCAGCTGGTTCACCAGGTAGGCTAGGCGGCCAGGGCCGCGCTGCCGGGCGAGACCGGGAATCACGTACGCATGGGGAGGCTCGCGCCGGCCCCGCTCGATGTTGTTGCTCCCCTTCTGCCAGAAGTTCCGCAGCAACGCGGACCCGTTGGTGGCCGCGTACTCTAGCGACGCCAGCACTCCGGCCTGCATGTAGTTCACGTTGTCCCGCGCAGACCAGCGGAGCTTGCGCGTGGGCGGCCAGGCACGGTACCACTGGCGTGAGGTCGCCGAATCGCCGGCGTAGCGCTGGTTCGAAAGATCGCGGACGAAGGTGTTGGCGCCGGCGTTGCCGAACGTCTCATAGAATCGACCGATGCCGTTGTGGTTGTTGGAGATCCACAGCAGGTACCCGGGCCACCAGCCGTCGTAGAACCCCCAGGTCCACACGCCAGGCTGTCCCTGCGCGGTGAGGGCGGCGATGTCGTGATTTGCCAGGAGCTGCCATTCCGCGATTGTGATCGGATCGATCGTCTCGATGTAGGGCCCGGTCCCAGTCGAGACGTACAGCAACGGCACCGACTCGTGCAAATCGAGCATCACTGTCGGGTGCCAGCGGAAGTACTCGCGATAGACCGCTTTGGTGAGCTCCTGGGAGATCTGAATCCCGTCGCGATTGTTGTCGTGAAAGACGTATTTCCCCCAGTACGGACTCGACCGAGGAAACCCGTCGTCCCACTCCGTGCGCTGCCTGGTGTAGCGGTGATACCAGTCTACCTGCCGGTCGCGGCCGTCCGGCTCGGACACCGGATTGATAATGGTGATCACGCGCTCGCGGATCGCCCGGATTGGGGGCTCGTCGCTCACAGCGAGTCGGTAGGTCAGCTCCATCAGCATCTCGGGAGAGCCCATCTCCGGAGAATGGAGGCCCCCGTTCAGGTAGTAGATCGGCTTCGCGCGCGCGAGCACCCCGTCGAGCTCATTCCCCGGCAGCGTGCGTGGGTCGGCGAGCCGGGCCGTCAGCGCGCGGTACTCCTCCAGCCGCCTCATCGACACTTCGTCCGCCACCACCACGAGCACGATCTCGCGACCTTCCTCCGTGCGGCCGATCGTCTCGACCCGAACGCGTGGCGTCGCGGCGGCGAGCGCGCGATAGTAGGCGTAGAGATTCGCCGAGCGGTGCATGACCCCCTCCGCTCCGACGATGGTCCCGAAATGGTCACGGGGCGAGGGAATCGTCGGGTGATCGGGAAGCGAGGCGACGGAGGCCGGCAGGAATCTCGGGTCGGAGGTGGACTCGCGCACCAGGCGCGCGTACGCCGTGTCGAGTCCTTGCGCGTCGAGTGGGACGAGGCAGGTAGCCAGCAGCCCGGCACACGCCGACAGCGGCCGGGGGAAGCGAGACGGCATCGGTGATCTCCCGCGTGCGGGGGTCAGGGACGAACGGCCGGAGTAATTGAAGGGCCGCACAACCCTTCGGCAAGCGGACTCCAAACGCAGAGCCGCCAGCTATCGAGAACACCTGATAGCTGGCGGCTGACTGCGGACGACTGACGACGGTCGCTTAGTTCTTCGATACCATCTTGGGTTCGATCGGAGCCGGTCCTTCGAACACCAGCTGCCCGGCCTCGAACTTCGCCCCACGCAGCGCGAGCGACAGCACCTCGCCCAGCTCTTCGACCGGATGGACCTCGAGCGACCGGCGCACGTCCTCCGGCAGGTCATCGAGGTCCGCCTCGTTTTCCTTGGGGAGCACGATCGTTCGGATCCCCGCCCGCACGGCGCCCAGCACTTTCTCTTTCACGCCGCCAATCGGCAGCACGCGACCGCGCAAAGTGATTTCTCCCGTCATCGCGAGGTCGTGCCGAGCCGGTCGCCGCGATAGCGCGGACACCAGCGCCGTCGCCATCGTCACACCCGCCGACGGTCCATCTTTGGGGATCGCCCCCGCCGGGACGTGCACATGGATGTCGATATCGGCCAACCCGTCCGCCGGGATGCCGAGCCGGTCGGCGTGTGACTTCGCGTACGTGAGCGCCGCCCGCGCCGACTCCTTCATGACGTCTCCCAGCTGGCCAGTGAGCACGAGCTCGCCTTTGCCCTGCATCAGGCTCGCCTCGACGAACATGATGTCGCCACCCACCGGGGTGTAATACATGCCGGTGGCGACTCCCACCTGATCCTCGCCCGCCTTGTGCTCGGGGTGGACCTTGGGCCGGCCCAACAGGTCGGTGACGTCCTGGCGGTCGATGGTCACGCTCTCGACCTCCCCGCCCGCGATCCGGCGGGCGACCTTGCGGCCCAGCTTGCCGATCTCCCGCTCGAGCTGGCGCACGCCTGCTTCGCGGGTGTAGCTCGCTACGATTTCCGCCAGTCCCTCATCGCTGATGGTGAGCTGCCCCGCGGCGAGGCCGTTCGCCTCGCGCTGGCGCGGCATCAGGTACCGCTTGGCGATTTCGAGCTTCTCCCGCTCCGTGTAGCCGGCGAACACGACGGTTTCCAGCCGATCGAGCAGCGGACCGGGGATGCTCTGGAGGAAGTTCGCCGTCGCGATGAACAGCACTTCGGACAGGTCGAACGGCACACCCAGATAGTGGTCCGTGAAGGAATCGTTCTGGGCCTGGTCCAGCACCTCGAGCAACGCCGCAGCCGGATCGCCCTGGAATGAGACGCCCAGCTTGTCCACCTCGTCGAGCAGGAAGACGGGGTTCTTGGCCCCGGCTTGTTTCATGCCCTGGATGATGCGGCCGGGCATGGCGCCGACGTAGGTGCGCCGGTGGCCGCGGATGTCCGCTTCGTCGCGCGCCCCGCCGAGGGAAATTCGCACATACGGCCGACCCATGGCGCGTGCGATGGACTTGGCGATGGACGTCTTGCCGACGCCCGGGGGCCCCACGAACAACAGAATCGAGCCCTTGAACTCGGGGTCGTTTTTCACCTCGTGCTGCGGTTTTGTCTCGCCCTGTTTTGTCTCGTGCGTCGCGCCCGCCGCTTCGGCCAGCTGGCGCTGCCGCAGCTGACGCACCGCCAGGAACTCCAGTACCTGGTCCTTGACGTCCGGCAGCCCATAATGGTCTTCCTCCAGGATCGCGGCCGCGCGCTTCAAGTCGAGCGATTCCTCCGCCCGCGTGTTCCACGGAAGCTCGGCCACCGTTTCGAGGTAGGTCCGAATGACCTGCGCTTCCATCGATTCGCGACCCGCCCGCTCGAGCCGAGACAGCTCGCGCTCGACCTCCTTCCGCGCGGCCTCCGGAAGCTCGAGCGCCTCGAGCCGCTTGCGCAGCTCTGCGACCTCGGTCCCCTCGTCTTCCTCGCCCAACTCCTTGCGGATCGCTTTCATTTGTTCGCGCAGGAACATTTCGCGCTGCCGCTCACCCAGCTCTTCCTGCACCTGAGACTTGATGTCCTCCTGAGCCTCGAGCACGCCGATCTGGCGTTGTACCTGCACCAGGACGCGGCGCAGCCGCTCCTCCACGGCGAGGGTTTCGATCAGGGACTGCCGTTCCGCAGGCTTGAGCTCGAGGTGTCCCGCAACCAGGTCGGCGAGGCGACCGGCATCGGTCACCTCCGCCAAGACCTGCTTCACCACTTCGTCGGGGAGGCCGGACTTTTGGCCCAACTCGGCGGCACGCTCGCGCACCTCGCGATACAGACCGATGAATGTCGGGTCGCGCTCGTCGAGCGGCGCCAAATCGGGCGCGTCGCGAACCACGGTGCTCAGGTGGCCGTCCGCTTCCGTGTAGTGAACGGCCGTGCTGCGCCGCTCGCCATGGAGCAGGATCTGTACGCCGTTGAGACCGCGCTGCACCTGCCCGATACGGGCCACTGTCCCCATGGTGTACAGCACAGCTGGGGTCACGCGGTCGACGTTCTCCCGCTGCGACACCGCGAAGATGAGCCGCTCTTCGGACTTGAGTGCGGCCTCAATGGCCTTGAGCGTTGTGGGACGGCCCACCCCGATGACGGTGGTGACGCCCGGAAACAACACGACGTCCCGGAGTGGCAGCACGGGGAGCGTCAGACGATCAGGCATGTCGATTCACCTCTGGGAAAAAGAGTACGCGCGCGGCGTGAACGCATTCGCCATGCCATCATGAAAACGCGGCTTCGTGCGGCAACGTTCCAATTGAGGGCCGCCAAATGGGCATGAATTGACAAAAGTCGTCACGCTTCGGGCGGCGTCGGTCAGCTTGGCACACCGCGGTGCAATGCTAGCGGACGACTGTCGGCTAAGATGTGATCGTTAGATAGGTTGCATGGCTCTCCGAAGGGGGCTAAATCTAGGGCCGAAATGCCCTGGAACCGGCAGTGACCGACTCCGACCGATCGCTGGTTGGGCGATTGACCCAGGCGGTGGGCGGCTCGTACACGCTCCAAGGGGAAATCGGGCGTGGCGGGATGGGTGTCGTGTTTCAGGCGCGAGACGAGCGGCTGAAACGGCAGGTGGCCATCAAGGTCCTGCCGCCGGATCTGGCGTTCCGGGAGGAGGTGCGGCTGCGCTTCCTCCGGGAGGCTGAGACGGCGGCGCGATTGACGCATCCGAACATCGTCCCGATCCACAGCGTCGGTGAAGGGCCGGACGGCCTGGTCTATTTCGTGATGGCGTTCATCGACGGCGAGCCGTTGTCGGCGCGGCTCAAGCGTCGCGGCCGGCTGCCCGCTGAAGAATCGCGCCGCATCCTGGTCGAGACGGCTGACGCGCTCGGCGCCGCCCACGCATTGGGGATCATTCACCGCGACGTCAAGCCCGACAACGTCATGCTCGAGGGCAGCCGCGGACGAGTGATGGTCACGGACTTCGGCATCGCCAAGGCGCTCTCCTCGACCACGGGGGGCGGCCTGACCGGCACCGGCGTCGCCATCGGTACGCCCCACTATATGAGCCCCGAGCAGGCGGCCGGCGATCGCGAGATCGATGGTCGCTCCGACTTGTACAGCCTGGGCGTGGTCGGCTACCAAATGCTCGTCGGCGAGTTGCCGTTCCAGGCGCCGACGGTCCCGGGGATCCTGATCAAGCAAATCACCGAAGTCGCTCCGCACATCTCCGACCGCGTGGCCGACGTTCCGGAGGATCTCGCGGGGTGCGTGATGCGTTGTCTCGAGAAGGAGCCGGACGGCCGCTGGCCCACCGCGGACACCCTGCGACGCGCGCTCGAGTCTCGCACCGCCCCCGCTTTCCGCCCACGCCGCGCGTCGGCCGGCGTGAGCCGACGCAGTCCCTCCGGCCTGCCGCCTGTGGCCGAGGCGGGCCTGGCCATTCCGCGCAGCCCGAACGTCCCGCGTCGCACCCGGCCAAAGTCGAAAAAGGAGCTGGCGGCGGCCGCGTCGGGAGAGCCCGAGATCGTCCGCAAGACGCGGGCGAGCTTCGTGTCCTGGGTCTCGGTGAGCGGCGGCCTGTTGCTCCTCGATCTGATGGGGGGAGGCGGCCTGAGCTGGGCGTACTGGGCCATTCTGCCGTGGTTCGGCTTCGGGGTTTTGCCCCAGTTCATGAAACTGTGGCAGGCCGGTTACTCATGGCGCGACGTGTTGCACCGGCCGTTGGCGGCGGACGCCGCGGACGTGCGTCTCGGATTCGCACCCGCCGGCAAGGCCGGGGTTCTGGCCGCACCCACATCCGGCGAGTTCGGACGCCAGGCGGAGTCGATCCACCAGGCGCGGGGCGACTACCAGGCGATCATGAAGGTGGTGGAACGGCTGCCGAAGTCCGAACAGAAGCTGCTCCCCGACGTCGCGGCGACGGCGAATGCGCTCCTCAAGCGCGCCGAGGAGCTCGCCCGCACCCTGCACGTCCTGAGTGGCGACGTGGAGCAGGGCGCCATGGATCGGCTGGATGGCCGGCTGGCGACGCTCAAGCGGCTGCCCGATTCACCGGAGCGCGAGCGACAACTGGCGCTGCTGCAGCGCCAGCGCCAGGCGCTGGACGATCTGCTGCAACGGCGCCAGGCGATCGAAGAGCAGCTCGAGTCGTGCGTGTTGGCGATGCAAACAATGCGGTTCGACCTGTTACGGCTCAAGTCGGCGGGGGTGGCGGCGGTGCTCAGCGATCTCACGCAGGCGACCCAGCAAGCCCGCGCGTTGTCGCGGGATGTGGATCACGCGATCGAGGCCGCTGGGGAAATCCGCGAGGCGCTGGGCGAGGTACCGCCGGCCTGAGCGCCGGCTAGCCCTCACGCCGACAGCGGCGCACCAACTCGGGACCGTCTTCACGCTCGATGCCAAACTCGAGCAAGGCTAGAAATTGCTCCGCGGCGACGTCACACGCGCGCCCGCGCAGCGCCGCCACCGCTCGAAACTCGTAGGCGCGCACCCACCCTGGTCGCTTCCGGATCACCTCTACCAAGACGCTGTCGGCGGCCGACGGCGGACCATCGAAGGCGAGCGGCGACAGCGCCAGTGCGAGGAGGTCGCGCGGGAAAGGCGACCGCAGCGTATTCCGAACGGAGCGCAGCGACCCCTGCACGTCCGCGACGACTTGCGGCCAGAGACTGTCGCGCGCGGCGAGCACGGCCAGGGCGGCGCGGGCGCGGGCGGTATCGGCGCCCGCTGCGAGCGCCCGGGTGAGCAGCGAGCGCGCGCGCGCCGGTTGGTTGCGCATCGTCGCAATGTGCCCGGCAAGCAGGAGCGCGCGCGGATCGTCCCCGTGCGCGAGCGCGAGCGGCAGCAGCGAGTCGGCGTGCGCGCTATCTCCGAGTGCCAGCGAGATCGACGCCAGGCTCAGATCCCAAACCGGATCGTCCGGATGCGCCGCCCGCGCGGCACGCACAAAGGGGAGACCGGCCGGGTCGCCGAGGCGCACCGAAAGCGCGCGCGCGAGTCGCAACGGCGCAAGGTTGTCCAACGAGTCGGCCGGGGCTTGAATCGCCGCGAGGGAATCGAGGATGGCGCTCGCCGACAGCCGGTCGAGAAAGCGCCGGGCAGCAACGAACTCCAGCTCGGGGCGGTTGTCGGTGTGCGCCAGGCTCGCGCGGGTCACCAGCCGCGCCACACCCCCATCCCCCATCACCTGGCGGTCGAAGTACGACGCCGGTGCGTCGAGCCCCAGGTATTCATGGCCGGCGTCCCCCAGCGCGCGGCCGCGCCCCAGTAGGGTGGCCACCCACGCCGTGTCCGGCACCTGGGGTCGCGCCGAGCCGATCACCACCAGGTCGAAGGCGCCGCCGGACCAGACCGTCACGTAGGGGAACACCGCGCGCATGTTGCGCATGATCCCCGCCACCACGGCCAGCGGCAGCTGATAGAGCTGGACCCACTGGCCGAAGACGCCGTCCTCGGTCAGGTGACGGCGGGCGATGCGATAGAACTCGGGCGTGTACAGCGTGGCCACCCCGGCCACCCACGGGTTGCTCGGTTCCGACACGATCACGTCGAACTGTTCCGGGGACAGCTGCATGGCGGAGCGTGCATCGTCCACGATGGCGGTGACGGTGGGACGGGCCAACACGTCGCCGTTCACGTGGCGGAAGAGCGGCGCCATCGCAAGGACCGCCGGCTCGAGCTCCACCACCCGCACGCGCTCCATTCCTGGCACGGCAGCCAGCACGGCGGCGGTCACGCCGCTGCCGAAGCCGATCGTGAGGGCCGAGCGCGGGCCCCGTCGCGCGGCGACCGGCGCCAGGCCCAGCATCACCTGCGTGTCCATGTCGCCGAAGTCGGAGGCGTCCACCTTGCCGGTCACCTTGAGCGTCCGGCCCACGGTGGACTCCCATACCGACACCGTAGTATTGCGCCCCTCGACGAACGCGAGCGGGCGCGCGCCGGCATGGTTGAGAAACGCCCGACGCTCCGCCGCGTTCATGGTTCCGCGGCCGTAGATCGTGGGCCCGACGTCGAGCAGACGCGGGCTCCAGCGCGCAGCCCCGAACACCGCCGCGAGTCCGACGCAGGCAAGCAGTGCGCCGCCGAGCACTCGCACTTGTAGCCGGGTGTGCTCGGCCGATCCCTCGGCCACGCCACGCGCCGCCAGGGCGGCGAGCGCGAAGGCCGCGAAGACGTTCACCACCAGGCCGAGCCGGAGGGTGAGGTCGGACCCGAGCAGATTGACGAGCACAAACCCTGTGAGCGTGGCGCCGGCGATACTGCCGACCGTATTCAGGAGGTAAGCGCGACCTACGTCGCTCGCGCGAGCCTCGGCCGGCCGGGCGACGAGGTCCGTGAGCAGCGGAAAAGTCATGCCCATCCCCACAGCCGGCACCAGCACCACCGCCGCGACGGCGCCGCCCATCAACGCCAGGCGTCCGCCCGCCTCCAGTCCCGGAACCTGGAAGACCCAGATGATGTACGCCGGCAGGGCGCTGAAGAAAAACAGGAGCAACGCCGCCCCAGCTGCGGTGATCCCCTGGGCGAGGGCGGCGGTGGCGGCGGTTTCGGACGGGGGCGCGCGCTGTCGCGCTACGAGCGAGCTGCCGATGCCGATGCCCAGGAGAAAACACAACAACACGAGCGTGAACGCGTACGTCGACCCGCCGACCACCATCACGAGCACGCGGGTCCAGGCGATCTCATCGAGGAGCGAGGCAAACGCCGTGACGGCCAGGAGGACCACGGCGAGGTAGCGCAGCGCGGTCGGCGTGGGTGCGCGTCCCACGGCCCCCAGCCCACTGTCCGTCGCGACCGGGCGGCTTGCGGGGTCGGGCAGGCGAAGCGCGATGACGCCGATGGCGAGATTCACCAGCGCCGTCCCCCAGAGGCTGGCCCGGATTCCGACATGCTCGATTAGGACGAACCCCGCCAGGGCAGTGCCGACGCAGGCGCCGAGGGTGTTCAGCCCGTAGAGTCGTCCGAGGGACGGCCGTAGCCGGCTGCGATCGGCCGCGGTAAAGGCGCGGGTGAGCACCGGCAACGTCCCGCCCATCATGGTAGTCGGGACGAGCAGCACGATGCCGGCAAGTCCGAAGCGCAGGGCGACGCTCACACCCGAGCCCGCCGGGAGTCCCTGCGCGATGGCGATGTAGCCGAGCTGAGCCAGTCCCAGCACCAGTGGCGACACCAGGCCGAACAAGCCGATCAGGATCTCGAGCCGGCCATAGAGGGCCGCCGGCCGGGGGTGCCGGTCGGCACGGCGACCGAACCACCAGGCGCCGAGGCCAAGGCCGCCCATGTACGCCGCGACGACGGTCGTGACCGATTGGATCGTGGAGCCGAACGACTGATACAACAGCCGGACCCACAGCAGCTCATACACGAGTGCTGTGGCGCCGGACAAAAAGAAGAGGATGTCGTAGCCAAGGGTGCTTCGACTTCTCAGGGGTTCACCGACTCTGATCCCGCTGGTTGAAATGGTTGGAAATCCGGACAAGGGCAGCGGCATATTCTTGTGCGGTCTCCCGCTGATTGAGCCATTCAAATGGATATGGAGCGACGTTTGTTGCTCTGAATTTCATAAACAACAGTTCGTCGAACCCATCCGCAACTCGGCCGTGAGTTATCCTCTCGACTGCAGCCGAAGCCTCTCGAACTGGAGCTGGATCTGCCGGATACTGCCTATCACCTTCGTAACTTGTGTACGAATCTGAGAAGTTGACCCCTACTCACGGCGCCTGGCCTCCAGGTTTGCGCTCAGAAACCTCTGTCGAGAAAAAAGGGCCGGCTCCTGTCGAGCCAGCCCGTACGATCTCTACCATTTCCAGCCTATCGGAACTCCTCGGCGAAGTCGACTTCTGCCCCTGTTTGTAGCTGGCGGAATCGCTCGCGAACAATAGTGAAGTACTTCCTCTCAATGTCGTAGCCGATGCTCGAACGAAACGCCTTGATTGCTGCTTCAGTCGTTGACCCAGTGCCAAGAAACGGGTCTAGGACTGTGT
Source organism: Gemmatimonadales bacterium (assembly GCA_050733375.1). Classification (GTDB taxonomy): domain Bacteria; phylum Gemmatimonadota; class Gemmatimonadetes; order Gemmatimonadales; family GWC2-71-9; genus DASTHG01. Next base: position 6,667 of record JBOHST010000298.1, on the reverse strand, counting down.
CTCCCACAAAGGAAAACATGCGAATCAGTCGGTATGCCAGTTCCACCGGGAAGGGAGCAGGGTGTCCCTTCTCTCGACTTGAGCCAGGTATATCGGTCCAGATAGCTCTGAACCACCGAGCGTGATCTTCCTTATCGATGAGGCTGAGAGTCCTTTGTTCAGACGTCGGATTGCGGTAGCCACCGGGCTTCCGGAATTGCAGGATGTACTCGACGTCGTTCTTGATTATCCCATTCGGTTCATAGGGCTTTCCCAAGAAGGGTGCTCCGTTTCCTTCCACTTCAGTTACCGCGTTCGCGATCTTGTACCACAGTATCGGAGTCAAGTAATCAAAGCCGATGGCGCGACAGCGAATGCTTATGTCGGCATGCAATGGGACAACGAAGTGGCGGCCTGCTTTACGGCGGGGCAAACACACGTCACCGATTACGACACAGAGTCTGCCACCTGGCACGAGCAGATCAAAGCAACGGCGCCACACGCGGTCAAGTTCGTCCTGGAAGCGTTCGTAATCTTCCATGTGACCTAGTTGGCGGCCCCCCGCATCCCCGTCGTACACTTTCAGTGTCCAGTACGGCGGCGACGTTACAACCAAGTGAATAGGTTGGCTGTCTCCGAGTGCCCGCATCTCCCTGGCGTCCCCGAGGACGACGCGGTGTGAAGTGTTGAGGATTGAGGGGCTGCTCGCCATCGCCCGCCGCTTGGCGAGGAACTTCTCTTCTACGGTAGGTTCGGTGATAGGCTTAGTCGGAACTGACATTGCCACAAGATAGGAAGCGGCCTAGGAGCACGCCAGGCGCTCGGGGCCGGTGCGCAAAATGCTGATACACGAATTCTCCACATAGAAGGCTGCAGCCTAGAACGCATTCAGCTCCCGCATGGCCTGGGCGAGATCCTCGACCTGCGGGAGAATGAAGTCCTCGAGATCCGGAGCGTAGGCAACGAAGGTATCGGTTGACGCAACGCGTTTGACGGGAGCGTCGAGCCACGCGAAGCATTCGTCGCCGATCCGGGCGGCCAGCTCGGCGCCGTAGCCCCACGAGAACGAGTCTTCGTACGCGACAAGGACTTTGTTGGTCTTCCGAACCGAAGCGGCGATGGTCGTCCAGTCGACCGGCGACAGGCTCCGCAGATCGATCACTTCCGCGCTCTTGCCGCCCTGCTCCTCGAGCTGCTTCGCGGCGACCAGCGCGCGCTGCACCACGGCCCCGTAGGTGACCACCGTCAGGTCTGTCCCCTGCTTCACGACCTTCGCCTTGCCGAACGGGATCATGAAATTGGGGCCGGGGTTCGGGGCCTTGTTGTACGTCTGACGGTAGAGGTGTTTGTGCTCGAGGAACAGCACCGGGTCGTCGCAACGAATCGCGGTCCGGAGCAGTCCGTTGGCGTCGAGCGCGGTTGCCGGGCACACCACCCGCAGGCCGGGGACGGACGTAAAGATCACGGCGCCCGTCTGCGAGTGGTAGACCGAGCCCCCCTTGAGGTAGCCGCCGTAGGTGACGCGCACCACCACCGGGCAGCTGAACGCATTGTTGGACCGCCAGCGCATCACGGCGAGCTCGTTGCGCAGCTGATGGTAGGCGGGCCAGATGTAGTCGAAAAACTGGATTTCGACGACCGGCTTCAGGCCTCTGGTCGCGAGGCCGATGGCGCGGCCCACGATGTTCGCCTCGGCGAGTGGCGTGTTGTAGACGCGCTGGCCGCCGAACTGGCGCTGCAGCCCCCAGGTGACCTTGAACACGCCACCCTTCCCCTTCACGTCCTTCAAGTACTGCTCGCGGCTCACGTCTGCCACGTCTTCGCCAAAGACGAGGATGCGCGGATCGCGTGCCATCTCGTCCTTCATGCAGCCGTTCAGCAAGTCGACCATGGTGGTAGGCTCGCCCGTGAACCGCGGGTCGTCCTCGGTATCGAACTGCTCGGAGGTGGGATCGACGTCCGGCGAGTAGACGTAGAGGAGCGCGGTCTCGGGTTTCGGCTGTGGAGCGGCCAGGGCGACTTCCGTCGCCACCTGGATTTCTTCGTCCACCTGACGCTTGATCGTGTCGATCTCGGCGGCGGTGGCGATACCCTCCGCGATCAGCCACTCGGGGAAGGTGACGACGCAGTCGCGGCGGGCCTCATCCTCGCGCTCCGACGGCGGCCGGTAGTGCACCTCGTCGTCGGAGAGGGAGTGCGAATACGGGCGGGTAACGCGGGCGTGCACCAGCGCCGGGCCACGGCGGGCGCGGCAGTGCGCCGTGGCGCGCGCGAGCACCTCGTAGCAGGCGACCGGATCGCAGCCGTCCACCTCCTCGATGTACAGGTCCGGAAAGTTCGCCACCAGCGCGGACACCGAGCCGCCCGGTGTCTGCACCTCGACCGGGACGGAAATCGCGTAGCCGTTGTCCTCGATCAGGAACAGCACCGGAAGCTTGAGGTTGCTCGCGGTGTTCAGGGCCTCCCAAAACTCGCCCTCGCTGGTGGTGCCGTCGCCGGCCGAGCAATACGCCACTTCGTCGCCGTGAATGGGCTTCTGGGATATCCCATCCTGCTGGCTGTAGCGCAGCCATGCCTCGGCGCACCCGACCGCTTGCAGGAACTGGGTGCCGGTCGGGCTCGATTGGCTGACGATGTTGAGCGCCTTGTGCCCCCAATGGGACGGCATTTGCCGCCCGCCAGAGTTTGGATCGTCGGCGGCGGCGACGGCCGACAGGAGCATTTCGGTCGGCGTCATCCCGATGGCGAGGCACAGCCCGCGGTCGCGGTAGTAGGGATAGAACCAGTCGTAGCCGGACTTCAACACCTTGCCGGCGGCCACCAGTACGGCCTCGTGTCCGGCCCCGGAGATCTGAAAGAAGATCTTGTTCTGCCGCTTGAGCTGGATTTCCTTGTCGTCGAGGCGCCGCGACAGGACCATCAAGCGATAGATGTCGAGCAGCTCGGCCTTCGCAAGCGGCGGGCGAGCAGTCCGCGACTCGGTGCGCGGACGGGTTCGGGCGGTCATGGAAGGAAAATAGCCTAGTGTCGCGGCGGTGCCAAAAGCTCGGACAGGCGCCCAAAATACGCCAGCGCCAACTGGGGGCGGAAAACGAACTCCTCGCGGGCGTCCGGGCCCCAGCGCACCTCGGCGACGCGGGCGGCGAGGCTGAACGCCAGGCGGGCATCGAGCGCGCTATCGGTCTGGGCGGCCACCTTGAGTCGTGCCCGCACCCGGGCCAGGAACGGCAGTAACAGCTTCGTGCGCCACTCATCCCGAGCCGTCAGCCAAGCGACCCGGGCGGGAGCGGTGCCGGAGAGCGTCGGCGCCACACTGTCGGAAATCGCGTCGTCGAACCCCGAGTCGGTCGCCACGCTCCACCACACGGGCAACGGCGGGGGTTTCGGAAGCTCGACATCCGGAGCGATGCCGCCGCCGCCACGCACCACGCGTCCGGCGTCGGTGCGAAATTCTCTGAGCGTGTCCTCGCCGGCGCCGCCCTTGCCCGCGAGCGAGCGGTACCGTTCGGCGCCAATGCCGCGGTAGCGGCGCTGAATGAAGCGCCCGCTCGGGCTGACCACGTGGCCGATTGTCAGACTCAGGATCTCTCCGCTCGGCGGGACGAAGAAGGTGGTCTGCATCAGCGCCTTCCCGAAGCTGCGTCGTCCGAGCAGCAGCGCGCGGTCGTGATCCTGCAGGGAACCCGCCAGCGCTTCGGCCGCGCTGGCGCTGTGCTCGTCGATCAGAACGATCAACGGCAGCGCCGCGAAGTCGCCGTCACGCGTCGTCGTGTACGTGGTATCGACATCCCGTTTTCGACCCACGGTCCTGAACACCACGGTGCCGCGCGGGAAGAATTCGGACGCAACGTCCACCGCCGAGGTGACGAGTCCACCGGGGTTGCCGCGCAGATCCAGGATGGCTCGGCGCATGCGCTGATCCTTGAGCCGATTCAACGCGTCGTGCAGCTCCTTGCCCGCCCCAACCCCGAACTCCTCCAGCCGCACGAAGCCCGTGATGGAGTCCACCATTCTCGCCACGGAGACCGAGCGCTCCGGCAGAAAATCGCGTTTCACGTTGACGGCGAGGGTGTCGGGCTCGAGCCGGGGTCCACGCTCCAGCCGGAGTCGCACCTTCGAGCCCTTCGCGCCGGCGAGCCTCAGCTCGAGCGAGCGGACGGAGAGGCCGGCGATGGAGGTGTCGTTCACCATCACCAGTCGATCGCCGGGCAGGATGCCGGCCCTGGCGGCGGGGCTCTTCGGCGCAACCGCGAGGACGGTCACGGCGCTGTCGACCTCCTCGAGCACGAGCCCCGTCACTGCGAGCTCGCCGCGCTCGATGGCGCTCAGCCTTTCGTAATCGAGACGGGAGTAGAAGACGCTGTGCGGATCGAGGGCGCGCAGCATGCCGTCGATGGCGGCGTGCACGAGCTGAGCGTAGCTGACGGAGTCGACGTAGTTGATGCGGACGTGGTTCAACACGCCGGAGAATGCCTGCAGCTCCTCGTACGACGAGCGCTGCTGCGCGGGGAGTCGGCTCGCGAGCGCGGCGCCCAGGAATAGCGCCGCCCAGCTGGTGGCGCGGCCGCACCCCGGGAACCGCCTACTGGAGCGCATTGAGCCGCTGCTTCGCGTCGGCCACCTGAGGCCCGAAGCGGGTGGGCGCGCGCGTGACAAAATCGGTGAACGCCGCACGAGCTTCGGCGGTCTTGTTTTGGTGCTGCTGGACGATCCCGAGGAAATAATACGGGCGGGGGTCGCGCGGGTTGGCGGCGACCGCCTGCTGGAGCGCCTGCTCCGCATCGATCCATTGGTTGGCACGCGCCAGGGTCTTGCCGAGGTCGAGCAGCAGACTCGCGTCGTCGGGATTGGTGTTGATCGCGGCCCGCCGCTGGACTACCGCCTGCGGCAACATGTTGTGTTCCTCGTAGATCTGGGCGAGCCGGACCTGGGCCATGTAGAGGCCGATGTCGTTCTGCAGCGCCTGGCGGTAGAGATCGATGGCCTCGTTGGGCTTGCCCGCACGCTGTTTCATCACACCAAGGATGTATCGGAATTCGTTGGTCCGCAGCGGCAGACGGAGCGTAGAGTCCTTGGCGGCTGCTTCGGTGTTCTCGAGACGGGTGAGGATCGTCGCGAAATCCCAGACAGCGTCGTCATACTTCCCAACCTGCGCGGCCGCCAGTCCATGCCAGAACAGCAGCGTGTTGAACAGGCGGCTCGGGTGGTGCTCGGCGTCGAGCTCGTTGTACACACGCTGGAATCGTATGTACGATTCCTGGTACTCGCCCTGAAAGTAGAGCTGCCGACCCTCCACGTAATCATCGAACCAATCCCCGAACATGACCGCGAGCGACGTCTGGAAATTACTGGTGGACGGAGGCAGCATCACATACCCGATCCGGACTTCCACCAGTGGATCGATCAGGACTGCTTGACGGTACCTTCGCTCCGATTCCTCAACCGTCCGCCTCAACTCGGTCGGGACCCGGTTATCAAACTCTTCGTCGAACAGTTGCGGACGCCGCGCGTATGGCAGGGCGGCGAGCCCCATATAGGCGGCCGCGAACCGGGGTTCCAGGCGAATGGCTCGATGCAGCGCCGAGTCCGCGTCGTCCCAGCGTTTCGCGTTCCAGTACGCGAGCGCAACATTGTAATGGGCCGCCGCGTCGCCGGAGTCCTTGCGCGCCGCTTTCTCGAGATCCGCGAGGCTTGCCGCCAGCTTGATGCGCTGCGCGGCGACAGATGGCACGACACACGCCGCGAGCGCGGCGATGAGGACGACGGCTCCCTTCATGGCTCCCTCCAGACCGACGTCGGCCGCTACGGCAACCCGGCCAACCGCTGCTTTGCGTCCGCAATCTCCGTGCTCATGCGGCTCGGCGCGATCGCCACGAACCGCGTGAAAGCAGCTCTTGCCTCTTCAGGCTTGTTGAGCTGCAGCTCCAGGAGACCGAACTGATACAGCACGCTGGGGTTACGACCATTCGCCTGTGCCTGACGCAGCACCTGCTCCGCTTCGGTCACCTGACCCGCGTCGCGCAGGATTGCCCCCAGATCGGCGAGCAGGCTCGGATCTTCAGGGCTGGCCTGCACGGCGCGGCGGGCCTCCTCGATCGCCTGCGGCCACATCGTGGCGTCTGCATACAGACGGGCGAGACGGACGTGCGCCATGTAGAGACCGAGGTCGTTGGACAGCGCCTCTTTGTACAGCACCATCACTTCGGCAGGCAGGTGAGCCCGTTGCTTGAGCAGTGCGAGGAGATAGCGGTAGTCGTTGGTGCTGAGATCTGAATCAGCGAATCGCTCGCCTCGTGCTTCAGGGAGCGGTCCAGCAGGACCTGGATGTCGGCGATGGCGCGCGTATAGCTCTTCAAGTGAGCCGCCGCGAGGCCCCGGATCCAGAACAAGCCGCTCGGGATCGAATCGACGGGCTGATTCTTGTACTGGCGCTGGACATACAGATCGGCCGCGTTGTAGCACAGCTCGTAACGCCAACCGAAGGCGCTCAGGGCCAGAGCGAGCAGGTAGTCGGTCGTGTACTGTCCGTACTCGCGGACAATGATCACGTCCTCTTTGAGTGGCGGCGCTCCGATCACGCGAAAGTCCACCAGCGGGTCAATGAGGAACGCGCGGTGGAACAGCCGCCCGGACTCCGCGACCGAGTCGCGCCAGGCCGGCGGCACTTTCCCTCTCGCCACTTCGGACC
>JBOHST010000297.1:0-2664 GCA_050733375.1 Gemmatimonadales bacterium | reverse complement strand
GAGGCCCACTGGACTTGAGCACGGAGGTGGGTCAGTGGTGTGCGCAGCTCGTGGCTCGCGTCGGCCGTGAACGACTCGAGGGCGCGGTGCGCCCGGTCGACGCGCTCGAGCATGCGGTTGATGCTCGTGGCGAGCTCCGTGACTTCGGCTTGACCCGTCGGGCTCGCAATCCGGGTGCCGAGTTCCGCAGGGCCGATCGCCCGGGTCTCGGCCGTGATATGCTCGAGCGGTCGCAACGCATCGTCAACGGCCCGCCGCGCCCGCCGCCGGGCACTGAGAGCCACGAGTGGAAGGAGAATAGCGGCGGCGCCCCCGAGGCCGGCAAGCGCGAGAGCATAAGGCTCCCGACTGACGACTATGTAGATGTCGAACGCCCCCGCTGCACGGTGCAACACCCGATAGCGCCATCGTGCGCGCTGTGCGATGGCGGCAAGCAGCTGCTGGCGTACGGCTTCCGGCGCCGCGGACGGGGGGAGCCCCTCCAGTCGCTTCGCGGGCATTCCCGGCGACAGGTAATACACTTGTGGAAACCCGCCCGCGTTGGTCGTCGTGCGAGTGATGACGACCTGACCTCCCATGCCGAGGAGTTGGTCAACGAGCATGTCCGGGGCCACGCCCGTGTGGGCGCCGCTCGCATCAGCGTAGGCGCTGAGCAGCGATTGGATAACGTCGGCGGAATGTTCGAGCGAACGGCGCAGCACGGCCTCGGCCGCCACCGCGAACAGCACGACGACGAGGAGGGCGTAGCCCGCCAGCGCCGTCCATGCCACGCGGCTGAACCGAGTGGTTAACACGGCGCCAAGCCGCCGCTCGCTCACGAGGCCTCGAGCCGGTAGCCGATACCGCGCACCGTGTGGATCGGTGGGCTTTGTCCCGCGAAACTGAGTTTCTTGCGCAAGTAGTTGACGTACACGTCGACCACATTCGTCTCGGGATCGAATTTGTAGTTCCACACCGCTTCGGCAATCCTCGAACGAGACACCGTGCGGTTCGCGTTGCGCATGAGGAACTCGAGCAGCGAAAACTCACGCGGGCTCAGGTCGACCACCCGTCCATGCTGGGTGACGCGGCGGGAGAGCGGATCCAGCGCGAGGGTTCCCACGTTCAGCGTGGCATTCTTATGCCGCAGCTCCGCCCGGCGAATGAGGGCGTGGACTCGGGCGATCAACTCGGAGAGATCGAACGGCTTCGTCAAATAGTCGTCGGCGCCGCCTTCCAGGCCGCGCACCCGCGCCTCCAGCTCGTCCCGGGCAGTGAGCATCAGCACCGGTGTGAACACGCGCCGCTGGCGTAACTCCTCGACGACACTGAATCCATTCATGTTCGGGAGCATGACGTCCAGGATGATGCAGGAGAGGGTGCCGTCGAGCGCCCGCTCCAGCGCCCGGTCTCCCGACTCGGCCTCGACGACCACGTAACCTTCTTCGCGGAACGCCTTGCTCAGAAACCGTCGCAGCTCGCGGTCGTCCTCGACGATAAGTATCTGCACGCCCAAACCTACGACGGGCGGCTCGGCATCGGCAACGATCGGCGGCAATAATGAGACAATTCTCATACACGTAAAGCCCGATCCGTGCGGATGAGAGCAGTATGACAATGCTCTAACAATGCGGCTGCCGCCTTTCCCCCAGCATGTCGGCCTGACACATTGCCCGCGTGCCGGCCGGCCGCTGTTGGTCGGAGATGGCCGTGCGTCCCACCACCCTGAAACGAGAAGGAGTCAGACTGATGCGAAACACGATGGCACGCCTGGCGTCGTCCAGCGTCGCGCTGCTCGCGGTCCTGTGCTTCACCCGGCCGCTCGCGGCGCAGGCGGACACTGCCAAGGCAATGGCTCACGACGCCATGGGGCGCGATGCGATGGCGAAGAGCTTCCACGGCAGCTTCACCGGGATGGCGAATCACGAAGTGACGGGCGGTTTTGAGGTCGTCACCGAGGACGGCAAGCGGGTGCTTCGATTCACCCAGGACTTCTCGCTTGATTCGGCACCGGACGCGTACGTCGTCCTCAGCAGCACGGCGGGCGTCGATCAGCAGTCGAAGTACCTTGGCCGGGTGAAGCGATTCTCGGGCGTCACGACGTTCGCGATCCCCGCGAACACCGATCTCGCGAGCTTCAGCCACGTGGTGATCTGGTGCAAGAAGTTCAAGGTGGCCCTCGCCGATGCGCCGCTCACCTCCGGCGAGGGGATGATGCAGCAGGACCAGATGCAGAAGCCCTAACTACGGAGTTCTTCTCATGCGCTTCTCCTCGCTCTCGGTCGCCGGCGCCGTGTTGCTGGTGGGGCTCACCATCGTGGCGAACACCGGCCCGAGATGGTCGTCCCGCGCGCTGGCGGCGCCGGCCGACAGCACCCCGGCGCCTGAACTGGCCAACTCGAGTTGGCTCAATTTTGACCATCCGCTCCGACTCGCCGAGCTGCGCGGCCGGGTCGTGCTCCTCAACTTCTGGGTGTTCACCTGCGGCAACTGCACTCGCACCGTGCCGTCGCTTGTGGAGTTCGACCGCCGCTACCGCGAGCGCGGCTTGACGCTCATCGGCATCCATACGCCGGAATTCCCACCCTACGCGGGGGAGCATGACAAAGGCAACCTCGCGCGGGCCCTGGCGAAATACGACATCGGCTACCCCAACGCGCAGGACAACGACCGGCGCACCTGGGA
>JBOHST010000296.1:0-3751 GCA_050733375.1 Gemmatimonadales bacterium | reverse complement strand
GCAGCATGCTGCGCCCCGACCCGTTTCCACGCGTTTCCCGTCCCTAAGAACGAATAACGCAGCATGCCCCGGACCTGGTAGACGCTGGCGGTCCGGCCGTCGAAGGTTCAGTGCGCCAGTCGTCGAGTCGTCGGCGTCCGGGGTAAAGGAGCCCAAAAAACAACCGCCCCCCGGTTGGAGGGCGGTTGTGGAGCAGTTGATCGTCAGTTGAAGGTATAGCGCAAGCTGAGCTGCAGTCTGTACACGTCGTTGAGAAACGCAGTCGGTTCGAAGGTTCTCGACATCAGCTGACCCCCGATGGCTCTGAGCCGGTACTGCGCGCGTCCCTGCGCGTCCGCCGGACCCCCTTGGGTGGTCGTCGGGACGATCAACGGTTGCGCATTCACCAGGCGCTGACCCCCGCCCCAGTTCTTGTTCAGCAGATTGCTGAAATTCAGGATATCCAGCCTGATTTCCACCTTGTTTCGCTTCCCGCCGACGTCCGTAAACACCTCCTGGGCGAGGCTGAAGTCGGCCCGGAACACCATCGGGAGCCATACGCCGCCGCGGGACGTGTACTTGCCCCGGTTGGGCCTGAGATAGTCGTCTTGCTCGATATAGGCGTCCCAGGCATCGATTTGTTCTTGCACGGTGAACGTATCAACCCCGACGTTATACTGTTGGAAGTTCATCTCGCTGGCATCGCGCGGGATGTAGATGAGATCGTTGCTCGTGCCACCATCGCCGTTCAGGTCGCCAGAGAACGTGTAGCTGGCGACTCCGTCGGTCCGACCTTCCCAGAACAACGACAGCGTGGTCGCGCCGAAGCGGAAGTACTCCCGGCGGTAGGAAATCGCCGCAAACACTCGGTGCCCCGGATTCGTGTTGGAGAACCCCAACCCCGGGTTGTTCGGATCGCCCGCATGTTGGTTGTTATTCCATGAGCCAAAGGCGATCGAACCGGGATCGACCGTACCCCGAGATCTGCCATAGCTGTAGGCGGCTTTGGCGAAGAAGCCACCCCGAAATTGCCGTTCCAGCGATGCGGCGATGTTGTAGGAGTCGCCCTCATTCTGGTTCTTCAGCACGATGGCGCTGGTAATGAAGCTGTTGACCCGATTGCCGGCGGTCCAGCGCGGGCGGGCATCGGCGCCGGTGAAGAACGCGCTCGGCGCCGCCAGATTGGCGTTGATGTAGGAAATCCCGTTCACATCGCGGTTGTACAGCAGTTCGAGCGTGCCGGCCACTCCGAACGGCAGCTTGTGGTCGACGGCGATGTTGCTTCTCCACAGCTGCGGGAACTTGAAGGTTGGATCGGTGAAGGCCAACCCATAACTGGTCGCCGGATTCCCGGTGACACTGGCCGGCTTGTAGTGATCGGGATCCGGATGGAACGGCCGGGCGGTCGTGCTCGTCAGCTGTTCGAAGCCCGTCAGCACGCCGTTCTCCCCGATCTGGTTGGACACCCACACGTACGCGGGCCGGCCGGTGAAGATGCCGGATCCGCCGCGCACCTGCGTGCTGCGATCGCCCTTCACGTCCCAGTTGAACCCGACGCGCGGCGAGATCAACAGGTTCTTCTTGGGAAGTTGCGTCGTCGAATACTGCACCGGATTGCCGGTCTCGTCCCGGAATGTCAGCGTGTCGACCTGGGCGTTGGCAAACCCGGTGTTGCCAAAGAACGGCAGGTCCAGCCGCACCCCCGCAACCACCTTCAGGTTGCTGGTGGCCTGCCAGTCGTCCTGGCCATACACACCCGTATAGAACACCTCCAGCGGCTGCACCGGCTTGACCTGTCCCGGGATATTGGACCACCGCACCTGGAAGGTGCGCAGGGTGACCGGCGAAACCGTACGGGTGGGGTTGGCCAGATAGTCGTTGGCATCGGTGTAGAATTCGGCCAGCGAATTGTAGACGTACGCGCTCTGCGAGCCCGGGAAGAACACGTTCTCGGATTCGTATCGTTCCGCGCTCACGCCGAACGTCAGGTCATGCTTGGCGCCGTAGATCGTGAAGTTGTCCTGCAGCTGAAAGCTGCTGTAGCGCAGCTCGTTGTTCGGCGTGAACGGCTCGAAGCCGAACGAGGTAAGGACGGAGCCGGTTTCGAGAATGTCAACGAAGGGGAAGAACGTCCCCCGCGAGTCGCGGCTCTCGTCGTGGTGGGTATACCCGATGATGAGGTTATTGGACTTATTGGCGCCGACGATCGAGTTCCACTCCCCCACCAGCGAGCGGATGTTTTCCAGAATAAGATAGTTCGAATTGCGGAAGTTCAACCCCGTGGTATTGGACCGTCTCGTGCCAAACCCCAGGGACGAAGAGTTGGACAACAGCACATCGGTATTCGAATTCAACAGGTTGTAGCGGAGGCTCAGCTTGTTGCGTTCGCTGATGTTGAAATCCAGGCGCGCGAGAAACCGCGTGGCCGGCGTTTCGTGCTCATACCCCTGATACGGACCGGCGTCGTATCCGAAATTCGTGGCCAGGTAACTACTGAGAGCGTTCAGCGTGTCCGCCAAGACGCGGGTGATGCTGCCGCCGACCGGCTCCCCCCCGACATTCGCTCTGAAGGTCGTTCCCGGTGCCGTGAGGCCGTCGCTTTCGTAGCTGCCGAAGAAAAAGAACTTGTTCCGAATGATCGGGCCACCGAGGTTGATGCCGAACTTGTGGAACTTGAATAAGCCGGGATCGAACGCGAGCGAGCGCGTCGAGTCCCCGACCATGCCTTGGTTGCGGAATTGGTAATAGGCCGACCCGGAGAATTGGTTAGTGCCGCTGCGGGTGACGGTGTTCACCCCCGCGCCGACGAAATTCCCCTGCCGCACGTCGTACGGAGCGATGTTGACCTGCACCTGTTCGATCGCGTCGAGCGAAATCGGCGCGACACCGGTTCGGTCGCCGGGCTGGCCGGCCAACCCGAAAGAGTTGTTGAAATACGAGCCATCGACGGTGATGTTGTTGAGGCGGCTGTCCTGACCGACAAACGAGAACCCAGAACCGGAGCCACTGAACTGCGGCGTCAACCGGGCGAAGTCTTCGATTCTCCCGGAAATGGTCGGCAGCGCCAGCGCCTCTCGACCCACCGACGTGGCGGCGCCGGTCCGGTCGGAGCTGAAGATGGCATCGCGCTCCCCCGTGACGGTGACCGCGGCGAGCTCCACGGCAACCTCACGCAGCGCGAATGCCACATTGGTGGCGACGCCGAGCGTAAGGAAGATATTCTCCCGCGTCTGGCTCTGGAATCCAATCGCGGTAGCCGTGACGCTGTACGGACCACCGACTCGCATCCCGGGAACGGAGACGCGCCCGTCCGCGCGGCTGCCGGCGGCATACGCGGTTCCCGATGGTCCGTGGACGGCGGTCACCCGTGCCCCCGGGATCGGAGCTCCGTTTTCGGTGGCGACGGTTGCGCTGATCGACGCGGTCGTCACCCCCTGTGCAGGCAGCGTGGTTGTCCCCACCACCACGAGCATCGCAACCAGCTGGCAGACGGATAACACCCTCTTCATACGGAACCTCCTGGAGCAGAACTCACCGGTGTACCGGGCATAGGGCACTACGTCTTCAAAAAACTGGTCTTTGGTCCGAACCGCGTCAAGGAGTCACGTCTGCACCTTCCTCAGCAACCACGCCGCTCCCACCGCCGCCAGACCGTTCGGCAGCCACGCGGCGAGCACCGGCGGCAACAACCCCCCACCGCCCACCGCGCGGGACAGCTGCATCAGGAGCAGGAAGATGAAGGTGGTGGCGAGACTCACCGCCACGCCCCACG
>JBOHST010000295.1:0-15524 GCA_050733375.1 Gemmatimonadales bacterium | reverse complement strand
ACGTCGGTAGCCTGTTCTCGAGCGTCGTGGACTCGCTTTCCACCAACGTGATCGACGGCACGCTGGTGCACGTGTCGTCGTGGTACGACAACGAAATCGGCTACTCCGCGCGCTGCGTCGACCTGCTTGCCTACATCGGATCCCGGAAGTGATCACCCGCACCCTCGAGAGCCTCCCACCGGGCGCCCTCGAGGGCCGGCGAGCGCTGGTGCGCGTGGATTTCAACGTCCCGCTGAAAAACGGCGTCGTGACTGACGACGGACGGATCCGCGCCGCGTTGCCGACCATCACGTACTTGCGCGAGCAGGGCGCGCGCGTGGTGCTGTTGTCGCACCTGGGTCGGCCCAAGGACGGCCCCGACCCCAGCTTTTCATTGCAACAGATCGTGCGCGACGTGGAGCGGATTCTCGGGGTTCCGATCGAATTCATCGAAGATCTCGTCGCCGGCGTCGCGGTGACGCGCCGCCTGCCGCGGGGCGGCGTGGCCCTGCTCGAAAACACGCGGTTTTGGCCGGGCGAAGAGCAGAACGATGCCGAGCTGGCCGCCCAGTTCGCGGCCCTGGGCGACTTCTACGTGAACGACGCCTTCGGCTCCGCCCACCGGGCGCACGCCTCGACCGAGGCGGTCGCCCACCTCCTGAAGCCCGCCGTGGCCGGGTATCTCATGGAGCGGGAGCTGCGGTATCTTGGCGCCGCCCTCGACCAACCGAAACGGCCATTCGTCGCGGTGCTGGGCGGCGCCAAGATCAGCGGGAAGATCGACGTCATCGGGGCGCTGCTGCCCAAGTGCGAGGAGATCCTCATCGGCGGCGCGATGGCCTGCACGTTCTTCGCCAGCTTGGGTCTCGAGATTGGCACGTCGCTGGTGGAACGGGACCGGATCGCGCTGGCCAAGGGATTGCTCGACACGGGGGGCGCGAAACTGGTGCTGCCCCGCGGGGCAACGGTCGCGCCATCCCTGGAGCGCGCTGCCGAGCGTCGCCAGGTGGCCAAGGACCACATCCCCGCCGACATGGCCGTGTTCGACATCGATCAGGCCGCCTGCGAGGATTTTCGGGCGCGACTGCTGCGCGCCAAGACGATCGTGTGGAACGGTCCGATGGGGGTATTCGAGACACCGCCGTTCGACGCCGGCACGCGCGCCGTGGCCGATGCCCTCGTCGCCGCGACCGCGCAGGGCGCCGTGACCGTGGTCGGCGGCGGCGACTCGGCGGCGGCGGTGGCGGGGCTCGAGGACAAGCTCACGCATGTGTCCACCGGAGGGGGGGCCTCGCTCGAATTCCTCGAGGGGAAGCCGCTTCCCGGCGTGGTCGCGCTGGACGCCGCGTGAGACGGCTGCTCTTCGCGGCCAACTGGAAGATGCATCTCGGCCCCGCCGATGCGCGGGCCTATCTCGACGTTTTTCTGCCGGCATACGCCCCCCACGCCGATCGCGACGTGTGGTTTTTCCCGCCGTCCGTCTCACTCGAATCCGTCGCCCACGGGACGACCGGACGACCCGACCTCCGCGTCGGCATCCAGGACGTTCACTGGGAGCCGAAAGGGGCCTTTACGGGTGCCATCTCGGTGCCGCTGGCGTCGCAGGCCGGTGCCAAAAGCGCCCTGGTGGGGCACTCCGAACGACGCCACGTGTTCGGCGAAAGCGATGCGGAAACGGCCCGCAAGGTGCGGGCGACGTTGGGCGGCCAGCTCGTGCCGGTGCTGTGCGTTGGAGAGACCCTCGCCGAGCGAGAGGCGCGGGCGACGCTGGAGGTGGTGCGCCGCCAACTCGGCGCCGCGCTGGACGGACTGGACGGGGGGACGCTCGATCGCGTCGTCATCGCCTACGAACCCGTCTGGGCGATCGGCACCGGGCGCAACGCCACCCCGCAGGATGCGGCGACCGTCCACCGGGAAATCCGGGATTGGCTCGTGCGCCGCAGCGCCGGCGTGACGCGCGTGCTGTACGGGGGGAGCGTGAGCGCGAACAACATCGCCGCGCTGCTGGCGGAGCGGGAGCTGGACGGCGTGCTCGTCGGCGGCGCTTCCCTCGATCCGGCCGGGTGGGTGCAGCTTGTGTCGACGACGGTTCCCTAGGTAATTTGCGCGCGATGTACACCGTCCTCGTGGTGCTGCTCCTCCTCGTCTCGCTGGTGATGGCGACCTCGATCTTGCTCCAGGCCGGGCAGGGGGGTGGCCTCGCCTCGCTGGGCGGCGGGTCGGGAACGGAGATGGTGATGGGCGGCCGACAGGCCACGACGCTGCTGCACACGATCACGTGGTGGTGCTCGGGGATCTTCCTGTTCCTCGCGCTCATTCTCGCCGTCATGTCGTCGCGCACCAGCGCGCCCCGGTCGGTGCTCGAAGGTGGGGCGGCACCGACCCCGGTTCAATCCGCGCCGCTGCCGATCCAGTCGTCGCCGACGCCCCCGGCCAACCCCGCTCCACAGCCCGCGCCGCCCAATCGCTGACCGTCTCCCGGCCTACGTGCTCCTGGAAGATGGCGCCTGGTTCGCCGGAACCGCGCCCCTCCCATTCGAGCCTGCGTACGCCGAGGTCGTCTTCACCACGAATCTGAGCGGGTACCAGGAGGTGTTCACCGACCCCTCCTACCTCGGGCAGCTCGTGGTCATGACGGCGCCGATGATCGGCAATTACGGCATCAATCCGGAGGACATCGAATCCGACCGCCCCCGCGTCGCCGGGGTCGTGGTGCGTGAGCTGTCCGCCCGGCCCTCCAATTGGCGGTCGACCGGTGGACTGCTCGAATGGCTGGCCGAGGCGCGCGTCCCGATCGTCTCCGAAGTGGATACGCGACGGGTCACCCGCTACATCCGCTCCACGGGCGCGATGCGGGGCGTGATCGCGGTGGGAGATGCGCCGACGGACGACGTGCGCGGGCTGCTCGCGGCATCACCCAGCATGGACGGACTCGAACTCGCCAGCGCCGCCACCATCGCACGCGAGTACACCGAAGGGCCCGCGGACGCGAAGTACCACATCGTCGCTTACGACTTCGGGATGAAACGGAACATCCTGCGACTGTTCTTGCGCCACGGTTGCCGCGTCACCGTCGTGCCGGCGGGGACATCGGCGGCACGGGCACGGGAGCTCGCTCCGTCCGGTCTGTTTCTCTCCAACGGCCCGGGCGACCCTGCGGCGGTGGGTTATGCCATCGAGACGATCCGCGAGCTCGCCGACGGCACACTGCCCATCTTCGGGATTTGCCTGGGTCACCAGCTGCTCGGGCTCGCCATGGGGGGCGACACGGTGAAGCTTCCCTATGGGCATCGGGGCGGCAACCACCCAGTCCGCGATCTCAAGACGGGGCAAGTGCTTATCACTTCCCAAAACCACGGGTTCGCCGTCCGAGGCGATACGGGGGGTGTTCCGGGCGCGAAAGCGCTTGAAGTCACCCACCTTAACCTCAATGATGGCACCGTAGAAGGCGTTCGGCACCGCGAGCTTCCCATTTTTGCCGTCCAGTACCACCCCGAGGCCTCGCCCGGCCCTCACGACGCTCAGGAGCACTTCCGAGAGTTCCTCCAAGCTCTTGACAGTCAATAGGTAAGGGCCATATGTTGGGCGCCCGGAAGTGGTATTCCCTGCGCCCTTCGGGGGGTACGGATGACGAAGGCCGATCTGGTCGAGAAGGTCACCGCTCAAATTGCCCGCACGGCCGGTCCCCTCATTTCCAAAAAGGACTGTGCGCGGGTCGTTGACTCGTTCCTGGATGCGGTGAAGGCCGCGCTAGCCGAGCAGCATAACATTGAGATACGCGGGTTTGGGACGTTCAAGATCCGGCAGCGGAAGACGCGCATGGCGCGCAATCCGCGCACCGGCGATCCGGTCGAAGTAGCGGCGCGCCCGGTGCCTGTCTTCAAGCCCAGCAAGGAGTTGCGGGCGATGGTCGCGGATCACAACGCCAACGTTCCCTCGTAAACGCACGATCTCTCGATAGTTGACGCGGCCCCGCCGGCGAATCGGTGGGGCCGCGTTGCTTCCGGGTGGGTATCATTCGAGTTCACACTGGCACCGGTAACTCCAACGCGAGGGTGCGCATGCGTTTGCGGGGAATTGTCAGCGCCGTCCTACTCACCATGCTCTGGGGCCGCACATCGGCCCAGGCGATTCGCTATGAGGTTTCGGTCGGCTCAGCGGCCGCACACCTGTTCCATGTGAAGGCGGAGTTCCCGACGGCCGGGACGGACACCCTGCTCGTGTCGCTTCCGGCCTGGAGTCCCGGCAGTTACACAATCCAGAACTACGCCCGCTACACGCGGCACTTCACCGCGCGCAACGCGGCGGGCCAGCCGCTGTTCTGGGATCGGCTCGACAAGGACACGTGGCGCATCGGGACCGGCGGCAGCGCTCGCGTTACCGTGGAATTCGACTACCTCGCCGACGCGATCGACCTCTCGCAGTCGCGACTGTTGGCGGATTTCGGACAGTTCCTCGGCACCAACCTGTTCTTGTATCAGGAAGGCCGCCTGGATCGTCCGGCGGAGGTGCGTTTCACGCTCCCCAGCGGATGGCGCGTGGCCACCGCGCTCGGGCGCGCGGGCGATGCGTATCGCGCATCCGACTACCACGAGCTCGCCGATGCCGTGACGTTCGTGGGACATTTCAGTCTTGACTCGCTCGCGGTGGACGGTAAGTGGATACGCATCGCCGTGTATCCGGCCGGGGTTTACACGCCGGCGGTCGCGCGCAACATGCGGGACGGCATTGCCAAACAAGCGGCGGTGCAGAACCGCCTGATGGGCGGGGCGCCCTACGACGTGTACACGGTGTTCTTTCAGGTGTACCACGAGCCGATTCAGTTCGGGGGCGGGCTCGAGCACGCGGCCTCCCAGTTCGACATCATGCCCGCCAACGCCTTCGCCGGCCCGGACGGCACCCTGGGATCGTTCATGCGGCCGCTCATGGCGCACGAGTTCTTCCATCTCTGGAACGTGAAACGGATCCGACCCGCGGAGTTGTGGCCCTACGACTACCGCGCGGAACAGTACACGCCGCTGCTCTGGTGGTCGGAGGGCGTGACGGACTACTACGGCGATCTCACCAACTGGCGCGCCGGGCTGTGGAGCGACGCCGAGTTTCTCTCCAGCATGCAAGGCAACGCGGACCAGGTGGAGACGACGCCCGAGCCGTGGAGCGAAGAAGACGGCAGTGTCGCGACGTGGATCGAGGAGGTATACGTCAACAGCTCCCAGCTGTACTACCCGAAGGGCGCGCTCACCGGGCTGCTGCTCGACGTCGCGATTCGCGATGCCACCCACAACCGCCACAGCCTCGATGAGGTGACGCGCGGCCTGTATACGCGGTTCTACAAGCAGGGGAAGGGCTTCCGCACCGCCGACCTGCTGTCGCTGCTCACGGAGGCGGGGATGCCCGACGCGCCTGGGTTCTACCGGCGCTTCATCAACGGTCGCGACCCGCTACCCTACGAGCAGTTCCTCCCCAAAGCGGGCATTGCCGTCGACCGGCGCACGACGATAACGCCGTTTTTGGGCATCCAAACGGATGAGGCGCCCAACGTGATCGCGGTTGTGGTCCCGGAGGGCGCGGCTGACGCCGCAGGCGTCCAGGCCGGGGATACGCTCGTTGCGGTCGGGGACGTGCCGGTGTCGCGGGACCGGGATTTCGGCCCCGCGTTTCGGGACCGTTATCGCGGCAAGGCCGGGCAGCCTTTGCGCATCGTCGTCCGACGCAACGGACAGACGTTGAACCTCGACACGACGGTGCGCGAGCGCACCACCTCCACGGTGCGGCTCGCGAAGGCCCCCAACCCCGACGCGCGCGCCGCGCGCCTGTGGCGGGGGTTGGCGACGGGAACGGTCGGGAATTGATGGTGCGCCTGCGATTCTTCGCCCGCTACGCGGAGCTCCTGGGGCGCGAGGAGGCGATGCTGGACGTGCCGCTGCCGGCGACGGTCGCGGACGTCGTGCGCCAGGTGCGGGACGAGATCCCCGGCGGCGAGCAGCTGCCGGAGCGGCCCATGGCGGCTCTCAACTTCAAGCACGTGCACCTCGATGCAGCCGTGGGGGACGGGGATGAGGTGGCGTTCCTCCCTCCGCTGGCCGGAGGATAAGACCGTCGGCATGCGGTACGTCACGACCGAGCCCATTTCGCCCAGCGCCTTGGTCGCCCTGGTTGCGGCGCCGGAGTGCGGGGGCACCTGCCTGTTCCTGGGGACCGTGCGTGACGGGCCGAAGGACGGCGGCGTGACCGGCATCGAGTACACGGCCTACGAGTCAATGGTGGAGGCGGAGTTCGAGCGTATCCTCGCGGAGGCGCGGCAACAGTGGCCCGATGCCCGCGTCGCGGTGCGGCATCGGCTGGGGCTGGTCCCGACCGAAGAGGCGAGCATCGGGATCGCGGCCGCGGCGCCGCATCGCGCCGCAGCGTTCGCCGCGTGCCGCTACGTCATCGAGGCCGTCAAGGAGCGGCTTCCCGTCTGGAAGAAGGAGCTGCGGGCGGACGGGTCCGCGCTGTGGGTCGATCCGCAAGGCCGCCCGGCGGTGGTGGGTCCCGAATGAGTCAACCCGTGCTGGACCGGCTGCAGCGCCCGCTGGGCAGCCTGCGCGTGTCGGTGACCGATCGGTGCAACATGCGGTGCCGCTATTGCATGCCGGAGGCGGAGTACGTCTGGTTGCCGCGCGCGTCCATTCTCACCTTCGAGGAGATCGCGCGGCTGGTGGGAGTGTTCGCTCGCTTCGGTGTCGCCAAGGTCCGCCTCACGGGCGGTGAGCCGTTGCTGCGGCACGACCTGCCGACCCTGGTGGGGATGATCCGGCGGGACGTGCGGGTGCGCGACCTGGCGCTCACGACGAACGGCATCATGCTCGCGCCGCATGCCCGCGCGCTGCGCGACGCGGGGCTGCGCCGGGTCACCGTGAGTCTGGACACACTGCGCCCGGAGCGAATGGAGCGGTTCGCCCGCAGCGCGCGACACGCGGACGTGCTGGCGGGGATCGGCGCGGCGCAAGCCGTGGGGTTCGATCGACTGAAGTTGAACACGGTCGTGGTCAGGGGATTCAACGACGACGAGCTGGTTGCCCTGGTAGAGTTCGCCCGCGCGCGCGGCGCCGAGGTGCGGTTCATCGAGTACATGGACGTCGGCGGGGCGACACGCTGGTCGCTCGATCAGGTGGTTTCCCAGCAGGAGATCCTCGACCGCCTGGCGCATCACTTTGGCGCGCTCACCCCCATCACGGGCGATGACCCCCATGCCCCGGCCGAGCGCTTTGCGCTGCCCGACGGCACCAGCTGCGGCATCATCGCGTCCACCACGGCGCCGTTCTGCGCCGCCTGCGACCGGAGTCGGCTGACGGCGGACGGCCAATGGTTTTTGTGCCTCTATGCGGAGCGCGGGATCGATCTGCGCGAGCCGCTGCGCGGCGGGGCGTCGGATGACGAGTTGGCCGCACTGATCGAGCGGACCTGGCAGGAACGCGTCGACCGCGGGGCGGAAGACCGGTTGAGCCTGGCCGTGCGGCAGCCCCTGTATCCGGTCACCGGCCTGCGGCTCGACCCCCATCGGGAGATGCACACGCGCGGCGGGTGACCTCACCCCTGTCCCCCTCTCCGTTCCGGAGAGGGGGGTCTATATTTGCCGCCCATGCTCAACAAAATCACGGTGGTCGGTGCGGGAAACGTCGGCGCCACAGCGGCGCAGCGTCTCGCCGAAAAGAACCTGGCGCGCACGGTCGTCCTGGTGGACGTGGTCGAAGGCGTCCCGCAGGGCAAAGGCCTCGACCAATGGGAATCCGCGCCCATCGAGGGGTTCGACACGCGGATCGTCGGGGCCAACGACTACGGCCCGGCCGCCGGCAGCGAGCTGTTCATCGTCACGGCCGGTATCGCGCGCAAGCCCGGCATGAGCCGGGACGATCTGGTCCGCACCAATGCGGACATCGTCAAGCAGGTCTCCCAACAGATCAAGCAAGCATCCCCACAGGCCATCGTGGTGGTCGTCTCGAACCCGCTCGACGTGATGTGCTGGGTGACCAAGGAGGTCACCGGTTTTCCGCGCGAGCGCGTCTTCGGCATGGCGGGCGTGCTCGATACGGCGCGCTACCGCAGCTTCCTGGCCGAGGCCTTGAGCGTATCCGTCGAAGACATCCAGGCGATGGTGCTCGGCGGTCATGGCGACACCATGGTGCCGTTGATCAGCTACACCACGGTCTCGGGAATCCCGGTGACCCAGCTGCTCGACCCGACGGCGCTCGACAAGATCGTCGACCGCACGCGGAACGGCGGCGCCGAAATCGTCGCCTTCCTGAAGACCGGATCGGCATACTATGCGCCCTCGGCCGCCGCCGTGCAGATGGTGGAATCCATCGTGCTGGACAAGAAACGCATCCTGCCCTGCGCGGCCTGGCTCGAGGGCGAGTACGGACTGTCGGGGATCTATTGTGGCGTGCCCTGCAAGTTGGGGCGCAAGGGCCTGGAGGGGATCATCGAGGTGAAGCTGACGGCGGACGAGCAGGCGGCGCTGACCAGGTCGGCACACGGCGTGCAGGAGATCATGGCGGGGGTGAAGCTGTGAGACAAGACGCCGATTCTTTAAGAGATCAGGTAGATCGAGCTGCCCCAATTGGAGCGGCGCGGTTGCTGGGTGCTCGGCAGCGATCGCGCAATTCCAACAGCACCGATGCTGCGCCGCGAGCACGAACATCGAGGTGGGATATGTTCGTCCTTCCAATCACTGTGAACAGGCGGGCGCTTCTAGTGCTTTCCGCCGTGCTCCAAGTCGCGCTCGCCAGTCGGGGATTCTCACAAGCGGGCCTACCTTCTCCGACGTCCATGAATGCCATTCTCGATAGTCTCGAACGAGTGGCACTTACCTCAACTGAGGCTGAAGTGCGTGCGCGGGCGGTAATGACCATCACTGGCGCCGGCCGCCTGTGGACGGCAGCTCCTGGCGCCGGTAACATGCCGCCTCGCGTTCGGTACCCGGGAATTGTTGCGCGGCTGGCCAGAGTCTATCGTCAATCGAACAACGCCTCGCTGCGCGCGATGATCGTGTACTGGATGCCCGCGTTGGACGAACGAGCCGAGGCGGCAGGTTTGCTGGCGGAAGCGGCGGCCCAAGAGCCAGAACGAGTTCCCCCGGCACCCTCGGGCATCGCCGTCGTCGGGAACGATGCGACCTTCCCACTTCCGTACCTGGCCATCACCGCCTTGACCGCCATGGGAGAAGAGGGCCGAGCCACGCTTGCGTGGTTGCACGCCCAAGGCAGCGTCCGCGAAACGATGGCCCGCGTGTACCTGGATACCCTCGCCAATCACGGTTTCGCGCCCCCTCGAGGGCAATAAGCCTCCCTCGGCTGGTCGAGTGCAGGTAGTAAGGCCAGGCCCACGTGTTCGCAGTGGTCGCAACCAACCCTTACTGACGTCCCTCACTGCAGCGGAAACCACGCTCACTTGGGGCTGGTGAAGCGGAACCGCACGGCGCCGGTGATAGCGATCGCCTGGAGTCCGACGGACAGGCGATTCTATTCGGCTAGGGGAGTCTCACCCCGCCCCGCTCCACGCTTTCCCCTCCCGCGGCGGCGCAGTCGTCGCCTTGATGAGATCCCGGTTCAGCTGCGCGATGACGTCGAGCGAGATCTCCTTGGGGCACGCCGCCATGCATTCCCCGTGATTGGTGCAGGCGCCAAAGCCGTCCTCGTCCATCGCATCTACCATGTCGACGACCTGGCTGTAGCGCTCCGGCTGGCCCTGCGGCAGGCTCGCCAGGTGCGCGACTTTCGCCGCGACGAACAGCATCGCCGGCCGACCGCGCAGCGGTTACCGAATGGATGTGGGGCTCCGGCGGGCAGTGGTGGCAGCATTGAGCCCAATATTGTCTCGGTGCCCGACAGCGGCTTCTCTGCTGATTCCGTTACCGCTGGGCCGAACGTCGGTCTGTGGTACGTCGTCTCGGCGCACTACTACATGGATCGGACCTCCGAGATGAACCCGTTCATCAGGCCAGGAGGCCGTCCCGACACGCTCACCAACAACGCCGACATACGCGCGTGCCGACATGCGCTGGGGAACATCAATCCTGTCGTGGTGAACTTCTACACATACAACACCGTGTGCCGGGGATTCAGCCTAACACCGATGTACGAGGGCCTGTGGAAACATGAGGGCTTCGGCACGCATACTCCTCCCACTGACCCCGCCGTTGCCAACGGGCATGAGGCTAGGCGCCGGATCGCCGCGCGTGAGTCATTGAACGATCCGTATCGCATGATCGAGAGCTACGTGAACAGCAGCTACGTGGATCTGAGGCAGATTGTAAGGGACAGCGTTCTTAGGGCCGACGTCACAATTGCCAGCGGCGCCGATGGAGCTCACTTGTTCGTCAAGGACAACTATGTGGGATCGGGGAACAAGTGCGGCGAGGCATGGGTGTTCGACTCGACGGCAGGGCAGCGCCAATACAAGAAGGTCCAGGTTGGAGCGCTGGTCAATGGAACTCTCAGGTGCCTCTGATCAAGGTGCAGCGACTTCAGGAGAGGTGGGCCAATGTCTAACCTTCGCGGCGCGACTTACCGGTGGATGCTCGTCGGGCTCTCGTGCCTGTGCCACGGAATGCTGCCCGGCAAGGCTGCAGCACAACGCGATACCCTCCGGGAGCCATCACCGGCGAGGGTGAATGCACTGCTGGACAGTGTCCAACAGGCCGTCAGCACACCTGGCGGTGCCTGGCGTGCGGCATTGATCATCTCGGGATCTGGTGAACGCTGGATTAGGAAGCCGGGGGACGCAGTAGGCGGCCCACGAGAGGTGCACTACCCTGGAATTGTCAGGCGGTTGACGGGACTCTATCGTCAATCGGATGACTCTTCCGTACGCGCCCTGATCCTCGGTTTGATGATTCATCAGGCTGAGCGGGTTGAGGCCGCCGCATTCCTGGAGGAGGTAGCTCAGGACCCAGCACCCCCGCCGCCTGCCCAGCCGCCGCCCGGCGTGGGGCTCGTCTGGAGCGACTCATACCCACACCAGTACCAAGCGATCGCGACCTTGACATTGCTGGGCGCGGAGGGCCGCGCAGCTCTGTCGCGCCTCCATGCGCAAGGGAGCGTTCACGAGCGAAAGGCTCGGGCCTATCTCGATACCCTCGCCAATCACGGCTTCGGGCCAGGGGGACGCCCTTGATTGTCGTCAGCGTCCCCTCGCTCGCCCCCATGGGAAGCGCTGGTGGAAGCCGGCCTACCTCTCCAGCGAGGACGAACGCTATTCTGGACAGCATGGGGCGGATTGTGCTGACGACCCTCACCCCGGAGAAGCATGCCCGAGCGGCGTTGACCACTCACGCGTTCGAGGCGCCCGCCGGTCCAAACGTCGTAGGCGAGATCACGCGAACTCCGAGTCGGCGAACGCCGTGAAGGAGACGATGGCGGTGGTGAAGCTCTAAGCTGCCCCGCTCCAGTGCTGCCCCTCGCGCGGAGGCCGCAGCGTGGCGCGCACCAGATCCCGGTTCAGCTGCGCGATGAAATCCACCGAGATCTCCTTGGGGCACGCCGCCATACATTCCCCGTGATTGGTGCAAGCGCCGAAGCCACTCTCGTCCATCGCATCCACCATATCGACCACCCGGCTGTAGCGCTCCGGCTGGCCCTGTGGCAGGCTCGCCAGGTGCGCGACTTTGGCCGCGACGAACAGCATCGCCGACGCATTGGGGCACGCCGCGACACAGGCCCCGCAGCCGATGCAGGCCGCCGCGTCCATCGCGCGCTCGGCGTCGCGTTTGGGTACGAGCACGGCGTTCGCCTCGGGGGCGCTCCCGGCGCGCGCCGTAATGAACCCGCCTGCCTGCACGATGCGGTCGAACGCGCCGCGGTCCACCACGAGATCCTTTAGCACCGGGAACGCCTTAGCGCGCCACGGCTCGATCCAGATCTCGTCGCCATCCCGGAACGCCCGCATGTGGAGCTGGCAGGCCGTCGTCGCCCGGTGCGGGCCATGCGGCCGGCCGTTGATCACCATGCCGCACGAGCCACAGATTCCTTCGCGGCAGTCATGGTCGAAGGCGATCGGCTCTTCCTTGCGGGCGCTGATCGTCTCGTTCAGCCCATCCAGCATCTCGAGGAAGGAAATGTCGGGAGAGACCCGCAGCACCTCGTAGCGCACGAACCGACCCGCCGCCCCTGGGCCCGCCTGGCGCCACACGTGGAGAATGAGCGTCATCATTTGTAGTTCCGCTGTGCCAGGTGGACGTGCTGGAAGCTCAGCGGCTCCCGATGCAGCACCGGCGCGTGCCCCGCGCCCTTCCATTCCCAGGCCGCGACGTAGGAGAACCGCGCGTCGTCGCGGGCGGCTTCGCCCTCGGGCGTCACGTGCTCCTCGCGGAAATGCCCGCCGCACGATTCCTCGCGGTGCAACGCGTCCACGCACATCAACTCGGCGAACTCAAAAAAGTCCGCCACCCGGCCGGCCTTCTCGAGCGCCTGGTTCAGGTCTTCGCCCTTGCCGCCGACGAAGACCTCCCTCCAGAAGCGCTCGCGTAACTCCTGAATACCGTCGACCGCCTCCGTTAGGCCGGCGCGGTTGCGGGACATCCCGCAGCGATCCCAGAGCAACGCCCCGAGCTCGCGGTGGAACGCATCGACGCTGCGCGTCCCGTCGACCGCCAGCAGCTTCGTGGTG
This sequence comes from Gemmatimonadales bacterium, assembly GCA_050733375.1. GTDB lineage: Bacteria > Gemmatimonadota > Gemmatimonadetes > Gemmatimonadales > GWC2-71-9 > DASTHG01. The sequence continues at coordinate 2,897 of JBOHST010000295.1, read as the reverse complement.
CGGTCGCGGACTTCCTGTTCCACCGCCCGAAACGCCGCGTGCCCGTCATCGACCGGAGCGAGCTTCGTCTGGCCGAGATAGTCGCCGATGGTGGCGGGGAGGATGAAGTACCCGTCGGCGAGGCCCTGCATCAGCGCCGAGGCGCCGAGGCGATTGGCTCCGTGGTCGGAGAAGTTCGCCTCACCGATCACGTGCAATCCTTCGAGGGTGGACATGAGGTTGTAGTCCACCCACAGGCCGCCCATGGTGTAGTGTGGGGCGGGGTAGATGCGCATCGGCGCCGTGAAGGGGTCCTCCCCGGTAATACGCTCGTACATCTCGAACAGGTTGCCATAGCGCTCGGCGATGGTCTGGCGGCCGACCCGCTGGATCGCGTCACGGAAGTCGAGGTAGATGCCATGTCCTCCCTGGACGACGCTGTGGCCCGCGTCGCACATCTCCTTGGCGCGCCGCGAGGCGACGTCCCGCGGGACGAGGTTCCCGAAACTCGGATACAGGCGCTCGAGGTAGTAGTCGCGTTCGGCATCCGGAATCGCGTTGGGCGGCCGATGATCCCCCGGCTGCTTGGGGACCCAGATCCGCCCGTCATTGCGCAACGACTCGCTCATCAGTGTCAGCTTCGACTGGTGCTCCCCCGCAGCCGGGATGCAGGTAGGGTGGATCTGCGTGAAGCAGGGATTGGCGAACAGCGCGCCGCGTTTGTGGGCGCGCCACGTCGCGGTGACGTTGCAGCCCTTCGCGTTGGTCGAGAGGAAGTAGGCGTTGGCGTAGCCGCCGGTCGCCAGCACGACGGCATGGGCCGCGTGCGAACGGACTGCGCCCGTGACGAGATCGCGCACCACGATGCCGCGCGCCTTCCCGTCGATCACGACGACATCGAGCATCTCGGTGCGCGGGTACATCTTGACCTGACCGAGTCCGATTTGCCGGGACAGCGCCTGGTAGGCGCCGAGCAGCAGCTGCTGGCCGGTCTGGCCGCGGGCGTAAAAGGTGCGGGAGACCTGCGCGCCGCCGAACGAGCGGTTGGCGAGCAACCCTCCGTATTCACGGGCAAACGGCACGCCCTGGGCGACGCACTGGTCGATGATGTTGACGCTGATCTGGGCGAGGCGGTACACGTTCGCCTCGCGGGCCCGGAAATCCCCGCCCTTCACGGTGTCGTAGAACAGGCGCCAGACCGAGTCGCCGTCGTTCTGGTAGTTCTTCGCCGCGTTGATGCCGCCCTGGGCGGCGATCGAGTGCGCCCGGCGCGGGGAGTCCTGGAAACAGAAACAGGCGACGTGATACCCGAGCTCCGCGAGGGAGGCGGCCGCCGACGCGCCGGCGAGGCCCGAGCCGACCACGATGATCTCGAATTTCCGCTTGTTGGCGGGATTGACGAGCTTCATCTCGAAACGGTGCCTGTCCCATTGCCGCTCGAGCGGGCCGGCAGGGACCCTGGGGCGCAGCTCCACCGTCACCGCACGCCTCCCGTCAGGACCGCGACCGGCACGGCGATGAAACCGCCCGCCACGACCAGGCTGAATACCAGAGCGAACCCGCGCCGCAGATGATTGTACCGCGGATGGTTCGCGCCGAGCGTCTGGCACGCGCTGTAGATGCCGTGGTACAGGTGCAGGCCCAGCGCCCCCATCGTCACGACATACCCCACGGCGACCGGGGCCCGGCTGAAGCTGGCGATCACGTTGTGGTACACGTCGCCGGGGATGAACGATGGGTTGAGCCGGCCGAACGTGAGATCGAGCAAGTGGTACATGACAAAAAGCAGGATCAGGACCGCGCTCGAACGGATCGTGCGGGCGGCGTACGTCGTTTCGACGAGCTGGAACTGCCGGTACTCCTGCGGTCGCGCGGACCAGCTTGCGCGCGTCACCGCGTAGGCAGCCCAGATATGCAACCCGGCCGCCGCGATCAGGAACAGCCGGACGAGCCACAGCAGCTGACCCCGTCCGAAGATCGGCGCGCCCAGCGTCCGCAGCCCTTCGCCGTAGGCGTTGAAGTGCTCGGGTCCCTGGAAGACCTTCAAGTTTCCGAGCATGTGACCGAACACGAAGCCCAGCAGGACCACGCCGCTGACCGCCATGAGGATTTTCTTGCCGACGAGCGAGTGCGTGAGGGCGGTCACGCGGGACATCGCGGCTCCGGGGTAGGCGGGATGGGGTGGGAACGGACGCATGATACACACGCGGCCACAAACCGTAAAGCGCGGGCGGAGATGCCCGGATCGGTGCATCTTGGGGCCGTGACGCCAACCGTCGTAATCATCGGCGCGGGATTCGGGGGACTCCGCGCCACGCGCGCGTTGCGCCGGGCACCGGTGCAAGTGGTGTTGGTCGATCAACACAACTACCACCTGTTCCAACCACTGCTGTACCAAGTCGCGACCGCCGGCCTCGAGCCGGAGGAGATCGCGAAGCCGGTGCGGGCGATTCTGCGCGGGCAAAAGAATCTCGAGTTCCGGTTGCTCTCCGTCACGGGGATCGACCTCGACGGGCGTCGCGTGTTGACCGATGACCATCCGATCCCGTACGATTTCCTGATCGTGGCCGCGGGCGCCCAAACGAACTTCTTTGGTCTCGCGGGTGTGGAGCAACACGGGTTCGGCCTGAAGGACGTGGCCGATGCCGTCCGGATTCGCACTCACGTCCTCACCTGCTTCGAGCTGGCGATGCTCGAGTCTGACCCCGAACGCCGGCGCGCCCTGCTGACCTTCGTGGTGGTGGGCGGCGGGCCGACGGGGGTCGAAATGGCGGGAGCGCTCTCCGAGCTGATCCGGCTGGTGCTGGTGAAGGACTACCCGCGGCTCAACCTCAAGGACGTCCGGGTGCTGCTGCTCGAGGCCGGTGACCGGCTGCTGGCCGGGATGCCGCCGAAGCTGTCGGAGGCGGCGGCGGCAA